>JBJKPT010000711.1:0-8262 GCA_046706045.1 Desulfobacterales bacterium | reverse complement strand
TGACACACATGGCCACCAGGTCGATTCCTACCGTGTCGTGTTTATCCAGGGCAAAGGCGATCATCAGTTTGGTTCCCACGCCGTCGGTGGAACTGACAAGCACCGGATTCTCCATGGCTTCGGTATGCAGGGAAAACAGGCCGCCGAAGCTACCGATTTCACCCATCACGCCGCTTCGGCGGGTGCGGGCCGCGATGTGCTTGATGGTTTCGACCAGGCTGTTGGCCTTGTCGATATCGACCCCGGCATCGGCATAGGTAAGGGATTTGCTCATTCGTCTCTCCTGAAAGAATAAAAGCCTATCGGGTAAATTTTGAAAGTAAATGGAAGCCGGTTAAAAGTCAAAACAATTTTTTTGACAACACCGGCTCAGTGGTGTACGAACATCCTAATTTTAATCATGATTTCACTATCTTCACGGAGGCACCGATGACACGCTTCGCTCGACTGGACCGGCTCCCCCCCTATGTGTTTGCCACCGTCAACGAGATCAAAATGCAAGCCCGACGCGCCGGCGAAGACATCGTGGACCTCGGCATGGGCAACCCGGACATCGGCACCCCGGACCATATCGTCGAAAAACTCGTGGAAGCGGCGCGCAAACCCCACAATCACCGCTATTCGGCCTCGGCCGGCATCAAACGCCTCCGCCAGGCCATCGCCAACTGGTATGGGAAACGTTACGGGGTCACCATCGATCCCCAGAAAGAAGCCCTGGTGACCATTGGGGTCAAAGAAGGCATGTCGCACCTGGTCCTCGTGACGATCCGCCCGGGAGACGTCGTCTTCACGCCGACCCCCACCTACCCGATTCATCCTTACTCGGCCATCATCGCCGGCGGTGACGTGCGCGGCATCCCGGTCGGGCCCGGTCAGGATTTTTTCGACAACCTCATCAACGCCACCCGTCAGACCTGGCCCAAACCGAAACTTCTCATCATCAGCTACCCCCACAACCCCACCACCGAGGTGATCGAGGCCGGCTTTTTTGAAAAGGTCGTCGCCTGGGCCAAGGAACACGACATCATGGTCATTCACGACTTCGCCTACGCGGACCTGACCTTCGATGGGTACCGGGCCCCGAGTTTTCTCGAGGCCAAGGGGGCAAAAGAGGTTGGGGTCGAATTCTTTTCCATGTCCAAAAGCTACAGCATGGCCGGTTGGCGGGTGGGGTTTTGCGTGGGAAATCCCGAGATCATCGCGGCCCTTGCCCGAATCAAAAGCTACCTGGACTACGGCATCTTCCAGCCGATCCAGATCGCGGCCATCATCGCCCTGGAAGGGGATCAACGGTGCGTCCGGCAAATCAACGAAACCTATCGGGACCGCCGCGACGCCCTGATCACCGGACTCTCCCGGGCCGGATGGGAAATCACGAGCCCCAAGGGCACCATGTTCGTCTGGGGCCGGATCCCCGAAGCCTACCGTCACATGGGATCGGTGGAATTTTCCAAATTCCTGATCCGAAACGCCAAGGTGGCGGTAGCGCCGGGCCTGGGCTTCGGGGAATACGGCGACGAATTCGTTCGCTTTGCCTTGATCGAAAACAACATGCGGATCAACCAGGCGGTTCGGGGGATCCGAAAAATCATGCACCCGGCCGGTGCATCGGAGGAATAACCGCGAAATCCGCGGGAAGGAATACCACGGCATGAAAACGATTCACATCGGATTGCTGGGCTGCGGCACGGTCGGGACAGGGGTGGCACGACTGCTCACGGGAAACCGCGAGTTGATCCGTTCCCGCCTGGGGGCCGATCTTCACCTGAAATACGTCGCCGATCTGGACACCGCCACCGATCGGGGGGTTCGATTCGCGCCGGGGGTATTCATCGACGACGCCAACCGCGTGCTGAATGATCCGGAAATCGACATCGTGATCGAGATGATCGGCGGCGACGGCGTGGCCCGAAAATTCATCCGGGCGGCCATGGAAAACGGGAAACACGTGGTCACGGCCAACAAGGCGCTGCTGGCGGCCCACGGCAATGAATTGGTCGGCATCGCCCGGCGGCACGGCGTCGACCTGGCCTATGAAGCCAGTGTCGGCGGCTGCATGCCGATCATCAAGTCCCTGCGCGAATCCCTTGCGGGAAACCGGATTTCGGCCATGACCGGAATTTTGAACGGCACCTGCAATTTCATCCTGTCGAAGATCACCGACGAGGGGCTGGAATTTGAGCGGGTTCTGAAAGAGGCCCAGGAAAAAGGTTACGCCGAAGCCGATCCGACCCTGGATGTCGAAGGCCTCGATACGGCCCACAAGCTCGCCATCCTGACGGCTATCGGCTATGGGGTCCCGATCAACCTCGAAGATATTTACGTCGAGGGAATTTCGCGGATTACCCCCATGGACATTGATTTCGCCAACCAGTTCGGCTACCGGATCAAACTCCTGGCCATCGGCAAGGACGACGGCGACGCCATCGAGGCACGGGTCCACCCGACCATGATTCCCCTGGACAGCCCCCTGGCAAAGATCACCGGCACCCTGAACGCCGTCATGGTCAAAGGCGACGCCGTGGACCGGATCATGCTTTACGGCCACGGCGCCGGCATGATGCCGACGGCCAGCGCCGTGGTGAGCGACATCGTGGACATCGCCCGGGACCTGGTCACCGGTCGGCCCCGGCGGGTTCCGATCCTCGGTTTCCAGCCGGAATTCGTGCGCAACACGCCGATCATGCCGATCGACGCCCTGGTGACCCATTATTACATCCGGCTCTGGGCCATGGATGAACCCGGGGTGCTCTCGGTCATCGCCGGCATCCTCGGCCGATACGGCATCAGCATCAAGAGCGTGCACCAGACCGGCCGAGCCGTGGCCGGGGCCGTGCCCATCGTGATGCTTACCCACGAGGCCCTGGAAGCCGATATCCGGAAAGCCCTGGAAGAGATTTCCGCCCTGGCCGTGGTGCGTGAAGAACCTTTGCGTATCCGTATCGAGGATGAAAACGGCAAGGACTGAAGCGCGACCCTCCCCGCGAGGTGTGTCCCCGCAGTCCTTTCCCGGCCGGGGAGCGCTCGCCGATCCGTCGGCGCCGCCGCGATGAAAATGCCGGCGGCTTTTTCCCGATTTCAATTTTCGCCGAATTTTCGGCATGTCAGCCTGTAATGGAGGATCGATGCACATCGTCTGTTCGGACCTGGAAGGTGTTTTCGTACCGGAAATCTGGATCAACGTGGCCGAGCGCACCGGAATCGCCGAGTTGCGCCTGACCACCCGGGATATCGCCGACTACGACGCGTTGATGAAAAAACGACTGGCCATTCTGGCCCAGCATCGCCTGCGCCTGAAGGACATCACCGCGGTGGTCGCCACCATGGACCCCCTTGAGGGGGCGGCGGACTTTCTTGACTGGCTCCGGAGCCGCACCCAGGTGATCGTGGTCTCGGACACCTATGAGGAATTCGTCGGCCCCCTGATGGCAAAACTCGGCAGACCGACCCTTTTCTGCCATCATCTGGACGTGGCCGAAAACGGCGACATCCGCGGCTACCGCCTGCGTCTGCCCGATGCCAAGCGCCGTACGGTCCAGGCCATGAAGTCGCTCAACTTCCGGGTCATCGCCATGGGCGATTCCTACAACGACATCAACATGATCGAGGCCGCCGACGCCGGTGTCCTGTTCCGGCCGCCGGAAAACGTGATCCGCGAGTACCCCGAGTTGCCCGTAACCACCAATTACACGGAACTCAAGGCGAGCCTCGAATCGCTTCTCGATCAGGAGTAGACCGGCCATGCCCTCACACCGAACGACCTGCCGGGTTATCTACGGCGATACGGACACCATGGGGGTCGCCTATCATGCCAACTACCTGCGATGGTTTGAAATCGGCCGCACGGAATTATTCCGCGATCTCGGCCTTGCCTACCGCGAACTGGAAGCCCACGGCATCCGGATGCCGGTCTCGGAGGTTCACTGCAAGTACATTTCGGCGGCCCGATACGACGATGCCCTCGTGATCGAAACCCGGATCGATCGGCGGGTCCGGGCCGGCATGAAATTCGACTATCGGATTTTTCGCACCGAGGACGAGGCCCTTCTGGTGGAGGGCTGGTCCCGGCATGCGTTTATCGATACCAACGGCCGGGTGATCCGCCCCCCGGAAATCATCATCCGGTTGCTGCCGGAACCGGTCGAGGCAAAGACGGCATAACAAGTGTTCATGCCGGAATGGCCCTTTTCCGCGATTTCCGCGTCGGCCGATCGATTGGAATCCTCGTAATAGCGCGCTATTCCTCCGGTTCCAATCATACTGTCCCAAGCGTGTTTTTTTAAGGAGTCCCTTTCATGCCCATTGACATCGACCGATTCAAAACGGCCCGCCTGCTCGTGGTGGGCGATCTCATGATCGACCAATACGTCTGGGGTGCCATCGAACGCATCTCTCCCGAGGCCCCCGTGCCGGTGGTGGCCGTGGGGGGCGAGACCGAAACCCTGGGCGGATCGGGCAATGTCATCAACAACTTGACGGCCCTGGGCGCAGGGGTGGCTGCCGTCGGGGTAGTCGGCACCGATGCGCCCGGCGACCGGTTGCTCACCTTCCTTGACGCCAAATCCGTGGACACCCGGGGTATCGTTCGCACCCCTCACCGGCCCACCACCCGAAAGATGCGGATCATGGCCGGCAGCCAGCATGTGCTCCGCATCGACCGGGAAACCCGACAGGCCCTGGCTCCCGAGACCGTGGATCGGCTTATCGCCAGTGTCAACGATCGCATCGCCGATGTCGATGCCGTCATCGTATCCGACTACGGGAAAGGCGTCCTCACCCCGAAATTTCTCGCAGCCCTTCTGAAAAGCGCGCAAAGGGCCGCCAAACCGGTGATCGTCGACCCCAAGGGCCGGGATTTTTCCCTTTATTCCGGGGCATCGTTGATAACGCCGAACAAAAAGGAAGCGGCGCTCGCCGCGGACATCGACATCGTGGACGCCGAAAGCCTGGACGCCGCCGGCCGGAAACTGCTTGCCGACTCCGGTGTGGCGCGGCTCCTCATCACCTGCGGCAAGGACGGCATGGTCCTTTTCGAATCCGGCAAGGCGCCGCTGATGATTCCGGCCCAGGCCCGTCAGGTCTTCGACGTTTCCGGCGCCGGGGACACGGTGGTCGCGGTCTTTGCCCTGGCCCTGGCCGCGGGTGCCGATTACCCGGAGGCGGCCCGGCTGGCCAACACGGCCGCGGGCATCGTGGTCGGCAAGGTGGGCACGGCAACGGTCTCGCCCGGGGAACTGGCCGAAGCTGCCTCTCCGCTGGCCTTTCCCGAAAGCCGGAAAATCAAGCACCTCGACGAGATCGGTACCCTTTGCCGCGATCTCAAGCGGGCCGGGAAACGGATTGTGATGACCAACGGCTGCTTTGATTTTCTCCATGCCGGCCACATGCATCTTTTTTCCGCCTCCCGGCGCCTGGGCGATGTCCTGATCGTCGCCATCGACGACGACGCCTCGGTCCGTGCCCTCAAGGGCCGGGGCCGTCCGGTGATCGGGCAAAGGGAGCGGGTGCGGACACTCTCCGCCATTGAGAGCATCGATTACGTGGTGGTCTTCCCCTCGAGCCAACTCATCGCGCTGATCGAATCGATTCAGCCCGACATCCTGACCAAGGGGGACAACTATTCTCTTGACCGGGTGCTCGGCCGGGAGGCCGTGGAGCAATTCGGCGGCCGGGTGGAACGCATCCCCGTCGAATCCCCGATTTCCACCGCCGCCATCATCGAACGCATCAAAAATGGCGCCGACACACCGGATCCGCCATGATCCCGAATCGCTGCGACAGCGTCGAATTTCTCGTCCATGTGCAGCCCCGGTCGGCGAAAAACGCGGTCGCCGGCCGATACGGCGACGCCCTAAAGCTCAAATTGACCGCCCCGCCCGTGGAGGGGGCGGCCAACAAGGCCGTGATCGCCTTTCTCGCCAAGGAACTCAAGGTCTCGAAATCGGAGCTCACCATCGTTTCCGGGCACCAGGCCCGTATCAAAAGGATCCGCTGGAAACCCTCGGACGATTCTCCGACAACCGAGCGCGAACGGCTGCGGGATGCCCTGGCGGCGCTTTTTTCCAACGGGAAATAGCTTGACAGGAAACGACGTATCGGTTATGGTTCAACTTCACTTGATGCGGGGTGGAGCAGTCTGGTAGCTCGTCGGGCTCATAACCCGAAGGTCGTTGGTTCGAATCCAGCCCCCGCTACCAAAAATAAAATCAAGGGGTTACGGTCGATTCCGTAGCCCCTTGTTTATTTCTGAATTTTTCACACCCACACGATACCCCACACATCAGACAAAGATTTAGGTACACATCGGTTTGTCTTGGTGACGGAGGCGCCCACGAACGCCAGCGCCCCAAGGGTCGCTCGTTGGGAGCGCTATACGAGACGGTGTGGGGTTCAGGTGTGGGGTGCAGGCAGTTCGATCGAGGAAACCTCTAATGAATGGAAAAGGGTTATTTTAGGAACTCTTCGCACATTGTCGACAAGCCCAAAAAATTTCCTGGGCAGTTCACGGTTCGAATGGAGCCCCGATAAAGCCGCCTCAAACTTCCATCGGCACGGCGTCACGTTCCAGCAAGCCGATAAGGCTTTCAGCGACCGATGCTCCGGGTGTAAACGGATCCCCGGATCCTTTTGCGCATACGGTGCATCTGATTTGCCGCGCGCCGAGGTGCCGGATGATTAAACCGCTCTTTTTGCCCCCAAAAACATCGAGTTAGGGCCGGAAAGCAGCCCTGTTTTTGCCATAGCCTGCGCCAATTATGCATCCATCTTGCCTCGCCCCCCATCCCAAGAGGCCGAGTCGGCCGCCTTGGCCAAGCGCTCTGGCATGGCTTATATCAAGGAGGCTACGGATTTATCGCTGTCACGCCGCCTCCCGGTCGGGATCGCCGAAAATCGAGGGCTCAATGCTGTTGTGGGTGTGGGTGAGTATCTGAGTCTTCAACAGCTTCAATACGTTCGTGCGGGTCAGGATGCCCTCTACTTTGCCCTCCTTGCTCACCACCGGCAAGCATTCGGCCGGATCGCTACGGAAATGGACAAGGACCTCTCCCAGACTGTCGTCCGGCCTCAGGGTGGGAAAGTCCATGGTAGCGATGTCCCGCGCCAGGATAAATTTATCAATCTCTTCACGCTCTTCCATCAAAAGCCCCTTCATGTGCTCAAGGCTTATGATGCCCCTGTATTCCCGGTTGGTCCCCACGATTGGGAAGAGAAACCGTTCGCTTTCGTTGAATTTCTGGAAGATGCCCGAAACCGGAGTCAATTCGCTGATCACCTCGGGTGTGGTTATCATGACCGTTGAAACTGAAAATGGCTCCAGAAGATCGGCCTCGCTCTCGCCCAAAACGTTCAATCCGCCTGCAGCCGCCGAACCCGGATAGGGATCCTGACTTTCGTAAATTTTGAAGGGGCCGGAGAGGGCATAGCCGATGGTGCTGGCAATGAAAAGGGGCAGTATCAAGCTGGTGTTGCGGGTTGCCTCCATTATCAAAATGGGCAGTGAAACTGGTGTCTTGCCCACCGAAGCGTAGAGGGAGGCCATGCCGATGACCACGTAGAGGCCGATGGGGGTGGTGATGGTGGGATCGAGCCAGATAAAACACTTGCCCAAAATGCCTCCCAGCATGGCGCCGATGTACAAGCTGGGGGCGATGATGCCGCCGCTCCCGCCGGTGGCCACCGTGAATGCCGAGGCGACCATCTTGCCGAACAAGAGGACGATGAGCAGCCACATGGCCAGGTGACCGTCGATGGCGGCTTGCATGGTTTCAAATCCCATGCCCCACAGTTCTTTTGCCACGAACACCACCAGGATCCCTTCCAGAAGGCCTCCCACGGCGGGCTTCAACCAATCGGGCATGTTAAGGCTTCTGGAAATATGGAAAACTTTGTAAAAAATTCTGACGTAAACCCAGCCCGCTGCAGCGCTGGCCACGCCGGCTACGAAGGCGAAAAGCATGTCAGTCCAGCCGAATTGCCAGATGGCCCCAAGCGTAAACAGGTTTTCATGCCCAAAAAAGAGCGAGAAGATCATGTAAGAGATCGTAGCTGCGAAAAAAGCGGGAAGCAGGCTGGAAACCTCCAAGCCGTATTCGTAGAGGACTTCGGTGGCGAAGATGGAAGCTCCCACCGGCGCCCTGAATATAGCGCCCAATCCCGCGGCTGCGCCGCAAATTCCCATCACGCGTTTGTCGCGTCGTTGCAGGGTTACCTTGAACAGCTTATCCAACCTGAAAAATTCCAGTAACTTGGCAGCTATGGAAC
>JBJKPT010000710.1:0-3431 GCA_046706045.1 Desulfobacterales bacterium | reverse complement strand
CAAACCGTATATAGACAATAGCGAACTGATATTGAACGGCTACCACAACCCGATACGTGTTCCCCTTGATGTTGAAGACAACCCGGTTGTTTGCCACAAAGCTTGCGTTCCGGTAAACATTCTTGATATCCATTGGCGAACGCCAGTTGGACCGTTTCACATCAGCATACCATGCTTGAAGCGGTTGTTCCGCATCGGGGTGCAACGCCCAAAAATCTTTAAGCGTTTTCCGCGAAATGAGCCTCATGAGCGCAATTTAGCATGTTCCCAATTTGGGATCAAGGTATTTATTCCCTGATTCCCGTGGAGGCGGATAATCCGGCGCTTCCGCCTTCCTGGCGCCCTGATGGCGCCGGCCTTATTGCGGCAATACAGGAGCGGGTGCTGTATGCGATGATTTTTTAAGGAGAGAGCGCCATGACACAAGCGACGGATTTTGGGCTCTGGAAAGCGACGGCGCCTGAGAGGCCGGCCTATGGATGTTTTCCGACGATGTGGTCAAAGACCATGGGGCCGGATCATGGCGAGCGGTTGTTATCCTTCCCGGGCAACTCACCCGACCCGGTGTTCCAGTTGATTGAAACGCATGGGATCGAATGCGAGGCGGTGCGTAGCGGCACCCTTCACTGCGCCCGCTTGCCGGGCGGCTTCCACGATCTTCAAAAACGGGAAGAACCATGGGGCCGGGCGACCCGGTAAAGCTTTTGACGGTTTGAGCCGCGGCATAGCCGGCGGCTTCCTACTGGAAAAGACGTCTCTTTCCAAAATCAAAGGGGTTTGCGGATCGTGCCCCGCAAACCCCTTATCTTTCCGGTGGTGCCGAAGGGGAGACTCGAACTCCCACTACCGTACGGTAACTAGACCCTGAACCTAGCGCGTCTACCAGTTCCGCCACTTCGGCACTTTTTTCTCCGAAGCGAAAGTCCTTGACCTCGCTCGGAGGTTGCCTTAATTATATGGTTTTCTTGGTACTGTCAAGCGGATATTTAGGACTGGAATGGATTTCAATGCAGCGCATTGATCGCCTGGAAGACATAGAAAAACCGTACCAAAATGCGGTTGTTACCATCGGGAACTTCGATGGGGTCCACATCGGCCATCAAGCCCTTTTGCATGACGTGGTGGAGCGGGCCGCGACCATCGGCGGAACCGCCGTGGTCATCACCTTCGACCCCCACCCCTTGCAGGTGCTGACGGAAAACGGGCACCCGCCCCAGATCACCCTTCTCGAACAAAAATCCGACTTGATCGCCGCCACCGGTGTCGACATCCTGGTGGTGATCCCGTTTACCCGGGAATTCGCCGCGATTTCGGCCCGGGACTTTGTCGCGGATTTGCTGATCAAACGCATCGGCATGCACACCATCGTGATCGGCCGGGATTATCGCTTCGGCCGCAACCGGGAGGGCGATCTCGACCTTTTGCGCACCTATGGAGAAACCATGGGATTCGACGTGCGGGTCATCGACTGGATCCAGGGCCCCCGCAACGGCATCCCGAGAATCAGCAGCACCGCGATCCGCAACCTCGTGATGGAGGGGGAACTGGAACGGGCCCGCAAGATGCTGGGCCGGCCCTACCAGATCCTCGGAGACGTGGCCCACGGCCGGAACCGCGGCGGCCGGTTGCTCGGGTTTCCCACGGCGAACATCCGTCTGCTCGATGAACTCTGCCCGAAAACCGGGATCTATGCCGTGACCGTCGAATGCCGGGACGGCCGTTTCATGGGGGTCGCCAACATCGGCTACAGCCCGACCTTCGACGACCATCTGTTTACCGTCGAGGTCCATATCCTCGATTACCACGGCGATCTTTACGGTGAAAAGATCCGGGTCAATTTCATTGAGCGGCTGCGATCGGAAATCAGGTTCGACAGCCTCGCGGCCCTTTCGGATCAGATCCGCGCCGACATCGTGGCGGCCCGCCGCATTCTCTCGCACTGACACCCCGCCATTGCCGCGGCGCCGGCCGCTTCGCAGTGGTTTCCCGACGATACCCCAGACATCGGATCGTGATGAAACGAAAAACGTTGGTCTCCTCGATCGTAAGCGTCGGCCTCTCCGGCGGCGCCCTGTACCTGGCGCTGCGAAACGTGCCGCTCTCCCAGCTGGTGAACTACATGGGCTCGATCCGCCTGGGCTGGGTCGTGCCCTCCGCCCTGCTCGTCTGGTTCACCTTCATCCTCCGGGGCTTTCGGTGGCGGATCATTTTGCAGCCATCCCGGCGGCTCGATTTCTGGCCGGTCTACCATCCCCTGATGATCGGGTTCATGATCAACTGCATTCTTCCCGGCCGCATCGGCGAGGTGGCCCGGCCGGCGATCCTCTACCGACGTGAACGGGTGCCGTTTACCACGGGACTTGCCACCGTCGCCACCGAGCGGGTCATGGATGCCGCCATGCTGATCCTATTTCTGGTGGCGGTGATGTGCTCGGTCAAGATCCGGCCGGACATTGCCTTGAAATTCGGAAGCCACACCTTGAACCGCGACACCCTCGTCAGCCTCGGAAACGGCCTGATGCGGCTCAGCCTCGTGCTCCTGGCCGGCATCGTCCTGGTCGCCATCGATGCGACACGGATGCGGCTGATCGCAATGATCCGCTGGCTTTCCCGGGCCGCAACCGTTGCCGGCGAAGACGCCGGCCGGTGGGTCGAGCGCCGGATCGTCCAACCGTTGGTGGGCATCCTGGCCAACGTGGCCGAGGGGTTTCGGCTGCTCAAGGACCCCGCCCGGCTCTTTGCCTGCCTGGTGTTGACCGGTGTGATCTGGTTTCTCAGCGCCGTCGCCTACTACCTCGTGGCCCTGGGCTGTCCGGGCATTCACCTGAACCTGCTCGAGCTGGGGGCGGTGATGATCATCATCTGCTTTTTCATCGCCCTGCCCTCGGTTCCCGGTTTTTGGGGGATCTGGGAGGCGGGCGGCGTCTTCGCCCTGGCCCTGTTCGGCATCGGGGCCCGGGATGCGGCCGGGTATACCTTGATCAACCACGCCGTGCAGGTTTTTCCGGTGATCCTTGCCGGGTTGGCCTCCGCGGTAGTGACCGGCGTGAACATCCGCCAGGCCGCCCGCGTGACCGATCCCGGGCACCTGCCGCCGCCTTCGACCGCCGGAAACGGCGCTTGAGCAAGACTTGTCCGCGGCGTTCACGTTGTTATCTTGTTTTCCGGACGTTTTAAGCGTTTCTCGGCTTGAACGCCGCTTATGGAAAGCGTTTCATCCATGGATGGCTCTTTTGCGCGATTTGCGCGGGGCAAGTCGTCCGTTCACCTTGCGCCCGGTCAAAATCGCCAACCGATGGATGGACGCGAGATGGTGTCCGAGCTCCCCGGGTGCGCGCAATCGGGCGCATTCGCGGATGGACGCGAGAGAAAGGAATTCCGATGGCTCTTATGGACATCTTGACATACCCGGATCCGTTTCTCCGGAAAAA
>JBJKPT010000709.1:0-10812 GCA_046706045.1 Desulfobacterales bacterium | reverse complement strand
ATACCTGGATGAATTCTGCTACCGTTTTAATCGACGGTTTTGGGAATCAGAGCTGCCGTTTCGTTTATTGAATGCTTGTATGGCGCACGCGCCGGTACCAAGCTGAAAATAATTAAGAGCCATTTTTGTTTTTTACCAAGGACAAGGGACCCAAAATTATTTAAAATCATCATTTGTTTTTTGTTTTTCAACCAGGGACAAGTGACAGGGACAAGTAACAAGGGACCAAGGACGATTCAAAATCGTCTTCGTTCACTACGGAAATTGGCGGCTGGACACAAGGGCAAAAAAATTGCATGGGTCGGTACCGGATTCTGGTTCGTCGACAAGGCCCATCCGACGGTGTATACCGGTCGCGGACGGCCTTCCCGGTGGGTGGACCGCCGCGCCGAAGGGCCAAACGACAACGGACCGGTGACCCGCGACAAATGACACATGGATGATGGCATCTCCGGAAGCTTCCAATAAAAAACGGACCTATCGAATCGTGATCGCGATCGTGTTTCTTGCCACCGCGCTCACGGTCGGCGCTGCGGCCGGGGTGGTGGTGGCCCTCATGAGCAACCTGCCCCAAATCCAGGCACTGGAATCCTTTGAGCCGTCCTCGACCACCCGAATCCTTTCCGCAGACGGTCACGAGATCGATGAACTCTTCGTGGAAAAACGGCACCCCGTGCCGCTCGAGGATATCCCCGCCGATCTGAAGGCGGCGGTACTGGCCACCGAGGATCGGGATTTCTATCATCACGGCGGGATCAACATCAAAGGGATCGTGCGTGCCATCATCAAAGATCTGATCGCCGGCGATTTCAGACAAGGGGCCAGCACGATCACCCAGCAACTGGCCAGAACCCTGTTCTTGTCCCCCCGCAAAACACTGGGCCGAAAGATCCGCGAGGCCATCCTCGCGATCCAGATCGAGCGCCACTATACCAAGGACGAGATCCTGGCGTTGTATCTGAACCAGATCTACCTTGGAGACGGGGCCTACGGGGTTGCGGCCGCAGCCCAGACGTATTTCGGAAAACCCCTGTCCCGGCTGACGCTGGCCGAATGCGCTATGATCGCAGGATTGCCCAAGGGACCGACGTACTATTCCCCCCGTGCGAACATCGCCCGGGCCCGCGATCGCCGGGACACCGTGTTGTCGCAGATGCGCGCAACCGGTGTGATCTCCGAGGCCCAATACCGCCAGGCGGTGCAAAGCCCCATCGACCTGGCCCCCCGCAAGACCACAACGGACATTTACGGTTATTTCAACGATTTCCTTCAACCCCGGTTGGAGGCCGCGGTCGGCGCCACCCGGCTTTACCACAACGGGCTGACGGTGCGCACGACCATCGAGACATGGCTCCAGGAGGCGGTGATGGCCGCCCAGGAAAAAGGGATGGCCCGGCTCGAAGCCCGGATGAAAAAGAGCCGCATCCCCACGGAGGGTCTCCAGTGCGCGGTCGTGGCCATCGATGTGCGCTCCGGCGCGATCCTCGCCATGTCCGGCGGACGCGATTATCAACAAAGCCCTTTCAACCGCGCGGTCTCGGCCCTCAGGCAACCCGGATCCGCCTTCAAGCCGATCCTCTACGCCAAGGCCATCGAGGAGGGCTTCGAGGAGAACCGGATCCTGAGCGACGCGCCGGTGGCCTTTCCACGGCCGGGCAAAACGGCATTGTGGCAGCCCCACAACTTTTCCGGCCAATACGAGGGCGACATCACCCTGCGCCGGGCTTTGACCGAATCCGAGAACATCCCGGCGGTCCGTCTCATGGAAAAAGTCGGCCCGGCGGCGGTGATCGCATTTGCCCGGCGCCTCGGCATTACCACGCCCCTGGTCGAAAATCTCTCGCTGGCCCTCGGCAGCTCCGGGGTCACCCTGTTGGAGTTGACCGACGCCTATGCGGCGTTTGCCAACCTCGGCGAATGGCATCCGCCCTTTGGTATCGACTGGGTCAAGGATCGTCTGGGAAATGTCGTGTACCGGTCCTACCCGAAACGCGAGATCGCCATGGATCCGGCAACCGCGGCGATCATCACCGACATGCTCATCGGCGTGGTCCGTGAGGGAACGGGCCGCGCAGCCCTTTGCCTGGATCGCACCGTGGGCGGGAAAACCGGCACCACCGACAATTACCGGGACGCCTGGTTCGTGGGATTTTCCCCGCGGGTCGCCGTCGGCGTCTGGGTCGGATTCGATCGGCCGCGATCCCTGGGCCGGGGGGAAACCGGCGCCCGGGCCGCCTTGCCGATCTGGATCGATACCATGTCCGCGGTGCTTTCCCGCGGTCCCATCGATTACTTTCCCATCCCGGACGGGGTGGAAAAGCGCCGCATGGACCCGGTGACCGGCGAGATCCTGCCGCCGTCTTCACCCGACGGGGTGGTGGCCCTTTTTCGAAAAAAAGCGACGTAAGGGCTAAACACCCGCTACACGCCGGCAGTGGGCGGCGGAACCGAACGCCGGGAAGGACAGGGCCAAGAACGGCGGATTAAGGGTGACGGATCAAGGGTCGGGGATTACGAAACGGACGGCGTCGGCGAAACCTGATTTTCTATGGGCTCTCCCTCCCGTTCCCGGGCGATTGACTTCGAAACTGGAACGGTGGCCATACCATGACCCGGAAATAAGGGAAATCGACATGGGGTTTATCAAAAACCGTCCGATGATCGTGCTGGGTGCCGGACTTACCGTGTTGTTTCTGGCTTTTGGCATCGTGCGGGTGAATTTTCTCGATTCCCTGGAAATGAAGTTTTACGATGTCCGGATGCACCTGCGCTCCCGGCCGGATCCGACAAGCCGCATCGTCATGGTCGACATCGACGACGAGAGCATCGAAAAACTCGGCCGATGGCCGTGGCCCCGTTCCCTGGTGGCCCGGGGGATCCGGAAGATCAAGGCCGGCGGACCCCGCGTCATCGGGTTGAACATGATTTTAAGCGAACCGGAACCAAACCGGGGCCTCGAGGCCGTCCGAAATCTGCGGGAGACCTTTGCCGCCGACCTGTTGCCCCTTACCGGCGACAAAGGGCGCGCCTTTCTCGACACCATTTCCGAAACCATGGCCCGGCTCGACGACGACCGGGACCTGGAAGACGCCAACCGGGATGCCGGCGACGTGGTGCTTCCGGTTTTTTTCCGAACGACCGGGGCCGGCGGTGCGGAGACGGCCGCCGGCGATGAAGATCTCCGCTTGGCCGGAAACGTTCTCGTAAACGTGACCAATCCCCAGGGATTGTGGGTCGACCGGGCCGACGCCGTCACCCTGCCGATCAAACGGTTCCTGGATGTGGCGGCGGGAATCGGTTGCATCCATCTTGACCGCGACGTGGACGGCACCACCCGTCGCGAACCAATGGTTTATGCATACCGAGGCGTATTCGTACCGGCCTACAGCCTGCGCCTGGCCGCAAACTTTCTGAACATCCCCCTGGCGCGGATCCGTGTGCAGATCGGCAAAGCGATTCATCTGGGAAACCGCACCCTCCCGCTGACCTTTCATTCTCAATACCTCATTGGTTTCAAGGGCGCCCGAAACGCCTTCCGGCACTACGCCTTTTCCGATGTCGTAAACGGCAAGATCCCCCCCCGGACATTTCACGACAAACTGGTCCTGGTCTCGGCGCCGGCCTCCGGAATCGCCAACCCCTTGAGGACGCCGACGGATGCCGCCATGCCCCCTGGTGAGTTCAACGCCGACACGCTCTGGTCGATCATCAACGGGCAGGCCATTTCGGCGCCGGCCTGGAGCCGGGACGCCGAATTGATGATGATCCTCTTTATCGGTCTCATCATCACCTTCGTGTTGCCCCGCCTCAAGGCCCTGCATGCCGGGATTCTCTTCTGGGTCCTGCTCGCCGGACTGATCGGCGGCGCGAGCGCGCTGTTTGTGCAAAACGCCCTGTGGATCGGCGTCACCTACGCCGTGCTCGAGCTGGTGCTCGGATACATCGGTGTGGTGAGCATCCGATGCTTCGCCGGCGACACCGGAAAAGAGAAAATCGAAGGGAAATCGGCGGAAACCAACCGGATGCTGGGGTTGGGCTTTCAAAACCAGGGCATGCTGGACATGGCCTTCGACACGTTTCGCCGGGTGCCGGTCGACCACCGGATGAAGGACCTCCTCTACAACCTCGCGCTCGATTTCGAGCGAAAGCAGCAACTGGACAAGGCCGGGGCCGTGTTGGAATACATCGCGTCCCACGACCCGAAGTTCAAAGACGTGGCCGAACGCAAAAAACGTCTGATGCAGGCGAGCGACACCATGGTCTTCGGCGAGGGATTGCCGGGCGAATCCCAGGACGACCGACTGCTTGCCACCCCCAACGGCGCCCGCCCGACCCTGGGCCGTTATGAAATCGTCCGGCAGCTTGGCAAGGGGGCCATGGGCATCGTCTACCTGGGGCTGGATCCGCGGATCAACCGGACGACCGCCATCAAAACGTTCCGTTTTGCCAACGACATGGATCCCGACGAGGTCCGGGAGCTCAAACAGAAATTTTTTCGGGAGGCCGAAAGCGCGGGGACCCTTTCTCATCCCAACATCGTCACCATTTACGATGCCGGCGATGAGCAGGATCTTGCCTACATCGCCATGGAATTCCTGGAAGGAACGGATCTGGATGCATTCACCAAAGAGGGGCGCCTGCTGCCCATCCGGAAAGTGATCGATGCCGTGGCCGACGTGGCCGATGCCCTGGACTATGCGCATCGGCGCGGCATCGTTCACCGGGACATCAAACCGGCCAACATCATGCTGCTCAGATCCGGCGCCATCAAGATCACCGACTTCGGCATCGCCCGCATCACGGCGACCTCCCAGACCCAGACCGGGGTCGTAAAGGGCACACCCTACTACATGTCGCCGGAACAGTTTTCCGGCGAAAAGGTCGATGGCCGATCGGACATTTTTTCCTTGGGCGCCATGCTCTACCAGTTGCTCACCGGGCATCTGCCCTTTGCCGGCGCAAGCCCCCCGGCCCTGATGCACCAGATCATGAACGCCAAGCACCCCGATCCACGAACCTACAACCCGAAGATCGTCAAACCGTTGGTGACCATCCTCGACAAATCCCTGGAGAAGGAGCGGGAAAAACGCTATCCGAAGGCGGGCCTTATGGCGGCCCACCTGAGGCAACTAGGCCGGGGCATCGATGAGGCCATGGCCCGGAGAAAGGCCTCCCGGACGACCTAGAGCGTTAAAATTTCTTTTCCATTCAGACGGTTAAGCCATGTTTAACCGCTTGACCCCCATGCGTGTTTTGTGTATAGGAAAAACTCGAATTACTCCTAAGGAACCGATCCGTACGCAAAGGCAGCCGTCATGGCGATCATCGAATCGGCCGGCATTTCCGATGTGGGCCGAAAGCGGAAAAACAACGAAGATGCCTTCCACATCGATGATGCGCAGCAATTGTACGTGGTTGCCGACGGCATGGGCGGACACCGGGCCGGAGAAGTGGCCGCGATGCTCGTGGTGGAAACCATCCGGGATTACATGGTGACCGCCCGCGAGGACCGCCTGCTGGATCGGTCGGCGCCAAACGATGATTCCTTGTCGGCGGAAGCCAATCGGCTGATGTCCGGGATTCGTTTGGCAAATCAAGGGGTTCACGAGATCGCCAACCGCAGACAACGCTACCGCGGCATGGGCTCCACGGTTTCGGCCGCACTGTTTACCGACGATACGCTGATTGTGGCCAATGTCGGCGACAGCCCCGTGTTCGTTGTCCACAACGGGGACATCGAACAGTTGTCGGTAACCCACAACGTCATCAGCGAGCAGGCGGCCATCAACCCGGAAGCCACTCGGCAGATCGGCGAAGAATACCGCCACATGCTCACGCGTGCGGTGGGCATCGAGGCCTCCGTGGACCCCGATATCACGGAGATTCCGTATTTCAAGGGAGACAAGCTCGTCATCGGATCCGATGGCCTTTCGGACAAGGTGTTGCCGCGGGAGATCCTTGCGATCGTCGAGCGGCACCCCATCCGGGACGCCTGCCAGCGGCTCGTCGAGATGGCCAACGCGCGGGGCGGAGACGACAACATCACCGTGATAGCGCTGCACGTCAAATCCATGAAGCCGAATGGTGCGGGACATTCTGGGAAATGGTCGCGTTGGATGGCTGGAGCAAGGCAATTCTTATCACGGGGTGAGGTCTAAAACATGCCGATTTTAACGTTAAAATTCAAAGACAATGTTTTGGGTGAATATCGCCTTGAAAAGGGCAAATCGCTGACCATCGGCAGAAAAGAAGGCAATGACGTCGCCATTGAAAACCTCGCGGTTTCGGGGCACCACGCAAAAATCGATGCGGTCGGCGACGGATACCTGCTGACCGATTTGAAAAGCAAAAACGGCAGCTTCGTCAACAGGCAACTGGTATCGTCGCACTGGCTCCAGCACGGCGATGTCATCATCATCGGAAAACACACGCTGATCTTCACGTTAGCCGACGACGAACCGCGCCCGGGCCCGGATTCCGGCGGATCCATGGACCAGACCATGGTGATGGACACGGACAAGTACCGGGAAATGCTCGCCAAGAGCGGGGCGGAAAGCGCCGGTGACAAGAAAGGCGTCCTTTCCTGTCTTTCCGGCAGGGAAGGCGAAATCGAGCTGACCAAGAAGCTCATCAAAATCGGCAAGAACCAATCCTGCGACATCGTTGTCGGCGGCTTCATGATGGGCCAAACCGCCGCCACCATCAGCAAACGCCCAAGCGGCTACTCGCTCGCCTACGTGGAGGGGAGGACCAAACCCAAGGTCAACGGCGAAACGGTCCGGGATTCGGTGATGCTCAAAGAGTTCGACAACATCGAAATCGGCTCGTTGAAGATGCAGTTTTTCCTTAAAAATTAGATTCATGAAAGGGGTTGAAGGCCCCCTCAGGTGTAAATGAGGTTGATGGGCAGCGGCGGGAATTTCCAGGTCCCCGGCTTTGGCAGCAGGTGCTGGCCGCCCACGGTCAGCCAGTGGAGATCCGATTTGAGTTCGCGCAGTTTTCCGTCGTCGGGTGGTCGGGCGTAATCGGTGTAGGTATACGTGGCCTGGAAGATGCACAGGCCCTTTTTCCGGCGATGGGCCACGACGTAATATTTCCGGAAGGTCAACGGGGGTATCCGGTTTTCCGCGGCGATCTGGTCCATTTCCTCGTCGGAAAAAGCCACCAGGACGGATTTGGCCGTGCCGCGCTCGGAAATGCGAATCAGTGCCCGGCTCTCGCTGGAGCCGACGTAAACGGTCGAAATGCACGGGATGCTTCGAAGGTACTGGGCCGCCACGATGGCCGCCGTCCGGCGGCCGCCCACCATGACGGGCACACCGAAGTATTCGAAAAACTTCTTCTGGAGATCTTCGGCGTATTTATCCCCTTTTTCATACAGGTCCTTGGAGATGTAGCGCAGGCCCCGGGCCAGGCTTTCGGCGGCCTCGGCGATGGGCCAGTCGATACGGACATGGAAATGGCTCAGGCAGTAGCGGTCCCGGGCGCCCGGGGCCGGGTCTCGCTGGACGAGCAATGCGTAGTCAATCGGCAGCAGGGACTGCATGAATGCCATGAAGTGGACGTTGTCGAAATACTTGTAGCTCCGGTCGAAGCCGTTGTGCAGCGGCAGTCCTTCGATTTGCATCAGGTTGGCCTTGGTCGTCTTGTTGTCGTCGAAGTACCGGATGTACTTCTTATGGGAAGCCGGCACGTAGTCCTCGACAAACAACACGAGGAAGGCATTCTGGCACTCGTACTCGATGCCGGGAATCCGGGCGCGCGGTTTGAGTTCACGCTTTTCGACAAGGGGGTACGGATCCCGTCGTTCGGAAAACCGATTGTACGAATCGATCAGGGCGTACTGCAGCATGAATTGATCGAGTTCGTCGCGCAACAATTCGTAGTAGGATCGCCTCAAACGGTTGGCCAGGCTCAGTTCTTCCCGGACAGGCCAGAATGCCACGGGGATACTCCTTTCTCATTGACTTTTCACGCATCGCCACGAATGCGCGGGAATAGGAAAAAAACAAACGGCACGACGCTTCAGGGCCGCTCCAAGGCCTCCACCGCAGGCATCGATTTTCCTTCGAGAAGGTATAAAACGGCCCCACCGCCGGTGGAGATATAGGTGATGCGGTCGGCCTCGCCGGAGCGATGAATGGCGACATCGGTGTCCCCGCCGCCCACGATGGTCATGGCATAGGAATCGGCAACGGCATGGGCCATGCGAAGGGTTCCCCGGCTGAAGGCATCCATCTCGAATACCCCCATCGGCCCGTTCCACACGATGGTCTTGGCGTTGTAGAGCGCCTCGGTGTAAAGACCCGAGGTGGCCGGCCCGATGTCGAGCGCCATCCAGCCGGCCGGAATCTCCTGGATGGGCACGATCTTGGTTTCCACCTGGGGAGCGAGGTCCTCGGCGATGACCGCATCGACGGGCAGATAAAAACGGATCCCTCGTTCCCGGGCCTTGTTCATGATCTCCCGAGCCGTCTCGACCAAGTCCGCCTCGATCCTGGATTTGCCCATACCGATCCCCAGGGCGGTCAAAAACGTATTGGCCATGGCCCCGCCGACGATACACTTGTCCACGTGTTGAAGCATGTTGCGCAATGCCCCGAGTTTGCTGCTGACCTTGGCCCCGCCGACGATCGCGACCAGCGGCCGCTGGGGATTGGCCATGGCCTTTTCAAAGTAATCGAGTTCCTTTTTGAGCAAAAACCCGGCGACCGCCTCGGTCGCGTACCGGGTGATGGCATCCACCGAAGCGTTTCGGCGATGACAGACGGCAAAGGCATCGTTGACGTAAACATCGCACAATTCGGCCAGGGCCTTGGCGAACCCGCTGTCGTTTTTCTCTTCCTCGGCATGAAACCGCAGATTTTCCAGCAACACGACATCCCCCGGGGCCATCGCGGCAACGATCCGGGTGACTTCCGATCCGATGGCATCCGGTGCCAGCAACACCTCGGTTTCCAGAAGCCGCCCGAGCCGCTTGGCCACCGGCCCAAGACTCAGCTTCGGCACCGCCTTGCCCTCGGGCCTTCCCAGGTGTGAGGCGATGATCACCTTGGCCCGGTGATCCAGGGCATACTTCAAGGTGGGCAATACCGATCGGATCCGCGTATCGTCCGCGATGTTCTGATATTCGTCCAGGGGCACGTTGACATCGACCCGGATCAACACCCGTTTGCCGTTGATTTGAATGTCTTTGATGGTTTTCATTTGGACCATCCTTTTTTAATTTTAAGGGGAAGGGAGGATCCCTGCCCGCTTCCGGATCGACCGGTCCCGGCCATTTTGCCAGAAAAACGCCGCAAAAACGGTGTACCCCCGTTGCAACCGGTTCAGGACGATTTCCGTCTTTTGTTGATTTCTTTTTTCCGCGACCAGCGGTGGATGAACCCGATCATACCCGATCGGTAGGCCCGGTCAACGCTTTCTTCATGCACCGTGAGGCCTTCGCGCCCCGAAAGGGCCGCCCTCAGGCACTCGGTCTTGCAATAACAAGAAAAGCATGCTTCCGGCGACTGCCGCAGGCCGTCCTCGCCCATGGGAAACACTCGGTCCAGTTTGCCGAAGCAGGGGCCCTCGGGAACATCGTCTGGGGAGCTCATCGGAAACGTCCCTTATGCTGAAGATGGCGTGGAAGCGGCCTCAGCGCTCCCGGTTGCCCGGTAAAAGGCCTCGGTCATCTGCCGGATGTGGCCCTGATCGGCAAAACTGTAGTAACTGCGGGCGCCGATGACAAGGTGTTCGTGGACGGCGATGTCCATCAGCCGGCAGGCGAAGACCAGCCGGCGGGTGATGGCGAAATCTTCGGGCGATGGATCGGGATCGCCGGAAGGGTGGTTGTGGGCGAAGATCACGGCGGCCGCGTGATGATCCAAGGCCGCACGGACCACTTCCCGGGGATAGACGGCCGCCGAGGTCAGGCTCCCCTCAAAAAGGGTGTCGATGCGGCGGACCCGGTTTTTGGCATCGAGGAAAACGGCCAGAAACCGCTCCCGGTCGCTCGTGCCCAGCCGATGGAAAAGAAACTCGAAAAGGGCGCGGGAATGGGTCACCAGGGGCCGCTCGGAAATCCGGTCTTCCAGGTACCGATCGGTCACGGCCTTGATCAGCCGCAGACCCAAAAGATTTTTAGGGCCGATCCCGGGCACTTCGAGAAGGCGGCGGGCCGGCGCCTCGAACACCGCCGTCAGGCTCTCGAACCGGTCCATCACCACCTTGGCAACGGCCTTGCAATCCTTTCGGGGGGTGGCCAGGGTCAAGAGCAGTTCGATCACTTCGTAATCGTGAAAGCCGTCCAGGCCGCCGGTCAGAAACCGCTGCCGCAGTCGCTCGCGGTGTCCGGCGTGGGGCTCGGCAGGGGGTTTGGCGGCGGTTGTCATCGCTTGAAAGCACCGGCCGCCCTCAGGCGGCTTCGTAGTCGTAGAGTTCGTGTTTCAGATCCCTCGTCATCAGCGCCCTGAGGGCCGCCAGGGGGGATTTCCCCTCGTAGAGGATCTTGTAAATCTCTTCGCAAATCGGCATCTCGACCCCGCGCGCCCGTGACAGGTGGTAGACCGAGCGCGTGGTTTTCACCCCTTCGGCCACCATGCGCATTTCCGAGAGAATCGTATCCAGCCCCATCCCCTGACCGATCTTGTATCCCACCGTATGGTTGCGGCTCAAATCGCCGGTGCAGGTGAGAATCAGGTCCCGACCCCGGAAGGGCCGGTAAAGGTTTCGGCCAGGGCGCCCATGGCAAGACCCAGGCGGCGGATTTCCGCCAGCCCTCGGGTGATCAGGGCGGCCCGGGTGTTCAGTCCCAGCTTGAGTCCGTCG
>JBJKPT010000708.1:0-10160 GCA_046706045.1 Desulfobacterales bacterium | reverse complement strand
GCCCCGGTCTGGTGGGTGGCGACCAACAAGCTGGTCGCCTAGGCCGCCACTCGGCTGGTCAACCCCGACGGCGAATTCGTGGTCCGGGCCGGGGACGAGGCGGCCGTCCTTTGCGAGCTCCCGCTTCACCTGGTGCCGGGGATCGGAATCGGCGATCTGCGTCGCCTCTGGGAATTCAACCTGCGGTGGACCGGTGACGCGGCCCGTCTTTCCCTGGATCAGCTCGATGTCATCGTCGGCCCTCGAAACCACCTGCTCTACGATGCCGTGCGGGGTATCGACGACACCCCGGTCCGGCCCGCGAACCGGTGTCCGCCGACCGTGAGCCGCGAACACGGATTCGGCGACGACACCAACGAGCGCACGCAGGTTGACGCCGCCCTTTACGCCATGGTGGAATCGGTGGGGGCCGCACTTCGCCGGCAGCGGCTTGCCGCCGGCCGCATGGGAATCGTTCTCGATTATTCCGACGGCGTCCGAATGGCGCGGAGCCAAGGCGTGCGGCCGCCATCGGCCAACGACATCCGGCTCTTTGAAACGGCCGGGCAAGTCCTGGACCGGGCCTGGCATCGCCGGGTGCGGATCCGGCACCTGCGGCTCGTCTGCGACCGGCTCGGCACGGCGCCGGTGCAGCGGCCGATCTTTGAGTCCCAGCGCCGGGAATGGGAACGAAACGAACGCTTCGTTGCCGCTCTGGACGCCGTGCGGGAACGTTTCGGCCCCGGGGCGATCCGGGTCGGCCGGGCCCTCACCCCATGATCGCCCTTGCCGTCCGTTCCCATTTTTCCCTGGGCTGGGGCACGGCCTCGCCCGGACGGCTCTGTCGGGCCGCCCGCCGGCTGGGCTACACCGGCCTGGCCCTGACCGACACGGACAACCTCTGCGGGCTCTGGCCATTCCTTGCCGCCTGCCGTGAAAACGGCATCCGGCCCATCGTGGGGGCGGAAATCACCGATCCGCATCATCCGGACCGGGCCGTCTGCCTGGTGGCGCGCCGGGAAGGCTTTCCCAACCTCTGCCGGCTCCTCACCCGGCGTCACTGCGATCCGGCCTTTTCCCTCGCCGGCACCCTGCCGGAGTTCGCCGACGGCCTCACGGTGCTCACCGCCTCGGCGGCGCTGTGCCGGGAATGGCACCCGACCGGCCTCGATGTTTGGGCCGTCGCCTTTCGCCGGCCGGCCGAGGCATCCCTCCGGTTGAAGCAACTCGCCGACCGACTCCGGATTCCCATGATCACGGCAGCCGGCGCCTTTTTTCTCGACGCCGGGGACTTCTCCCGGCACCGGATGCTCCGCGCCATTGCCCGCAACGGTACGCTCTCAGGGCACACCGCGGCCGACATGGCCCCGCCCGATGCATGGCTCGCCCCCCCGGAAGCATACGAAAACCGATTTGCCGTCTGGCCGGAAACCCTTCGGGCCGCCGCGGCCCTGGCCGAACGCCTGACGTTTACCGGTCCGGTTCGGAGCCTGGTGCTGCCGCCCTGGGGAGATGCCGCGGGGCCTTCCGCGACCCGGACCCTGCGGACCGAGGCCTATGCCGGGGCCCGGTACCGCTACGGGGCGCAGCTCCCCGGAACCGTGACGGATCGCCTCGAACACGAGCTCGCGGTGATCGACCGGATGGGTTTTTCCTCGTACTTTCTCGTGGTGCGCGACATCGTCCGCGAAAGCCCCCGGACCTGCGGCCGGGGCAGCGGCGCGGCGTCCCTGGTGGCCTATTGCCTGGGGATCACCAATGTCTGCCCCATCCGGCACAACCTCTATTTCGAACGGTTTTTAAATCCCGGACGAACGGATCCGCCGGACATCGACGTCGACTTTGCCTGGGACGAGCGCGACGACGTCCAGGCAAAAGTCCTCACGCGCTTTTCCGGGCATGCCGCCATGGTCTCAAACCACGTGGCCTTCCAGCCGCGGATGGCCATCCGGGAGGTGGCCAAGGTCCACGGCCTGACCGACCGGGAGATCGGCCAGGTCACCAAGCGCCTGCCCTGGTTCTGGCACGCCGAGGCCGGAGGCGAGGACCTTTTGGCCCACCTGCGCACCCTCCCGATGCTAAAGGGGGTCGATTTTCCCGAACCCTGGCCGGAAATCGTCGCGACGGCCCAGCAACTCATCGGCGTTCCCCGGTACCTCTCGGTGCATCCCGGCGGGATGGTGATCACCCCGATGCCCATCGACACCTACGTCCCCGTGGAAATCGCCCCCAAAGGGGTGCCGATCATCCAGTGGGAAAAGGAGGGCGCCGAGGCCGCGGGCCTGGTCAAAATCGATCTGCTCGGAAACCGCAGCCTGGGGGTGATCCGGGATGCCGTGGCAACACTGAAGAAAAACGGGACCGTCTTCGACGATGCCCGCTGGAATCCGGAGGCGGATCCGGCGACCCGGGCGACCATCGCCGCCGGTCGGACCCTGGGCTGCTTTTACATCGAAAGCCCGGCCACGCGGCTGTTGCAGCAAAAAGCCCGGATGGGCGATTTCGAACATCTCGTCATCCATTCGAGCATCATCCGGCCCGCGGCAAACGAGTTCATCCGGGAATACGTGCGCCGGCTGCACGGCGGGGCATGGGCGCCGATCCATCCCCTTCTGGAAGAGGTGCTGCGGGAAACCTACGGGATCCTCGTCTACCAGGAGGATGTGTCGAAGGCGGCCGTGGCCCTGGCCGGCTTTTCCCCGGTCGAGGCCGACGGGTTGCGGAAGGTCATGTCCAAAAAGGACAAGGACCGGCGGATTGAGGATTATTACCGTCGATTCGCGGCCGGGGCCAGGGCCCGGGGGATCGACGATGCCGTGATCGGCGCGGTCTGGAAGATGATGATGAGCTTTTCGGGCTACAGCTTCTGCAAGCCCCACAGCGCGAGCTATGCCCGGGTGTCGTTTCAGGCGGCGTATTTGAAGACCCATCACCCTGCGGAATTCATGGCGGCGGTGATCGGCAACCAGGGCGGGTTCTACCACCCGTCGGCCTATGTCTCCGAGGCGCGGCGCATGGGGGTCGCGGTCCTGCCGCCGGAGGTGAACACGAGCGCGATCCGCTGGCTGGCAACCCCCGGCGCCATGCGGGTGGGATGGATCGGCCTCAAGCACCTGAGAGCCGAGACCGGCGAGCGGATCCTCCGGTTTCGCCGGCAGCGGCCCTACCGGAGCCTGACCGACTTTCTCGACCGGGTCGCGCCGGAAGATCCCGAGGTCCGGGCACTGATCCATGCCGGGGCATTTGATGCCCTGCATCCGGGCGTGGACCGCACGGAACTGCTCTGGGAGCTCGCCGCCTGGCAAAAATCCCGCAGCCGCCGTCCACCGGGCCCGGACCTGTTTGGCCCGGAATCCCCGTCGGCCCGGCGGCCGGCGTTTCCGCCCGAAGACATCCGTCGGCGGTTGCGGCGCGAATTCGCCGTGCTCGGCTTCTTGTGCGACCGGCACCCCATGACACTGTTTGCGGATACCGTCCGCCGGGTGGGCGCGGTCTTTGCTCGGGACCTGAGCCGTCATGCCGGCCGCAGGGTCTGTGTGGCGGGTCTCCTTGTCACCGGAAAACCGGTCCGCACGAAACACGACGATCCCATGGCGTTTTTCACCTTCGAAGACGAAACGGACCTTATCGAAACCACGTTTTTCCCGAACGCCTACCGCCGTTTTTGCGCCATCGTGGACCGCAGCCGGCCCTTTGTGCTGCGCGGCACGGTGGACGAGGATTTCGGGGCCTGCACCCTGCGTGTCGACGCTGTCCGACCCATGGAAAAGTTGGCATGAAAAAAATTATTCCGTTACCCTGGGCCCGCCCCGTGCTACAAGGCAGGGGAACCAATGCCGAAATATTTTCCGAGCAAAACCAAAACCCCTTTAACGAAAGGCAATTCCAGCCATGCGCGTACGATTCCGACCGGGGTCCTCCCGGTATCTGTGCTCTGTTTTATCGTTTTTAAGCCTGTTGGCACTTTTCGCGGGACCGGCCTTCGGGGCCGGCAAAAAGCCGCTGCCGCCCCAAAACCCCAGGGCGCTCATCAAGACATCCATGGGGGATATCACCGTGGAGCTGTTTGGCCGGGAGGCCCCCAAGACCGTGGCCAATTTTCTCGGCCTGGCCGATGGGAAAAAGGAATTCACCGATCCGAAGACCGGGAAAAAAGTGACCCGGCCTTTTTACGACGGTCTGATTTTCCACCGGGTCATCAAAGGCTTCGTGATCCAGGGCGGAGACCCCCTTGGAAACGGGACCTCGGGGCCCGGCTATACCTTCGCAGACGAGATCAATGCCGACGCCCTGGGCCTGAATAAAATCCCGGTGTTCGATAAAAATAATGACCTCAACCCATGGCTTCTCATCCGCACCCGGGAGCAATTCCAGGCCCTGATTCTCGGCCCGCTTTTCCGAAAGATGGGCATCCACAGCCAGGAAGAACTCGATAAGCGCAAGGACGAGGTCACGGCCCGGCTGAAGCAGATGACCCTCAAGGAAGCGTACGAAAACATGGGCTACCGCTACAGCGACACCGGCTCGAGCCACAAGCCGGTCCGCGGAAGCCTCGCCATGGCCAATGCCGGCCCGAACACCAACGGCTCCCAGTTTTTCATCACCCTGGCCGATGCGGAATGGCTGTCGGGGCGGCATACCGTCTTCGGCAAAGTCATCAAGGGAATGGACGTGGTGGATCGCATCGGAAACGTGAAGACCGATGCGCAGGACAAGCCGATAAAAGACGTTCGGATTCTGTCCATCCGGCAGATTCCGGCATCGGATAACCCCTGAACGGATGACCCCCTTTTGCTTGAATATCGGTAGATTCCCCCCTTAGCGGCCGGGCAGCCCGCGCATGAACCCATCGATCTCGCGCCCGATGGCCTCGGCAAGGGGCAGTTCGAGCAGACGGCCGGCGAATTCTTCGGCCGCATCGCTTCGAATGGCCGCCACCGTGCGCTGCACCACCGGTAGGTAATGGGGATCGATGCTGAAGCGCCGCACGCCGATGCCGATGAGAAACGGCAGGGCCTCGGGCAGATGGGCCATCTCGCCACAAATGGTCAACGGCTTTCCCGCGGCCCGGACCGTCCGCACAACCCGGGCCAGGGCCCGGAGCACCGCCGGATGAAACGGCTGGTAGTAGTCGGCGACCATGGGGTTGCCGCGATCGGCGGCGAGCATGTACTGCACCAGGTCGTTCGTGCCCAAGGAAAAAAAATCCACCGTGTCGACAAAATCCGCGACGGTTTCCACCAGCGCGGGCAGTTCGATCATGACACCGATGGCCGGCGCCTCCAGAAAGGGTCGGCCATCGGTCGTCAAGGCGGCGCGTGTGTCGTCGACCATCTGACGGGCCCGGGCGAATTCCTCCAGGGAGGAAACCATGGGAAAAAGAATCCCGGTCCGGGGATGGTCTGCGGCCGCGGTCAGGATCGCGGCCAACTGCCGCATCATCAGTTCGGGGTGCCGCAGGGTGAGCCGGATGGCCCGCATCCCGAGCTCCGGGTTGTTTTCGGCGAGGGGGTCCATCCCGGAGAGGGCCTTTTCACCGCCGGCATCCAGGGTACGGATGCTCACCCAGCGCGGCCCGATGCTCCGGAACAGGTGGGAATAGATCCGATGCTGTTCTTCTTCGGTGGGAATCGTGGACCGGATCAGAAAGGGAAATTCGCTGCGGTACAACCCGATCCCTTCGGCTTTCAATTCAACGGCCAACGGTACCTCCGAGAGCAGGTTGATGTTGGCCAGGAGATGAACCCGCACGCCGTCCCGGGTATGGGTTTCCGGGGTCATGGCATCGGCGTGCCGCCGGGCCAGCGCCTCGCTGCGATGCCGTCCGGCATACCGCATTCGCACCCGGTCATCCGGTCTCAGGTAAATGCACCCGGCATCGGCATCCAGCAACGCCGGGGTATCGTTTCCAAGGGCGAGCAACTCGCTTCGGCCGGAGACGACCAGGGGAATGCCCAGGGACCGGGACAGGATGGAGACGTGCGAGGTCACCCCGCCGCCGACGAGCACGATCCCGGTGACACCGTCCACGGAAAACCGGAGGATGTCGGAGGGAAACAACTCCCGGGCGATGACGATGTGCCCTTCGGCAGGGCCGTGGGTGTCGGCGTGATCGATGCGCAGGTTGTGCAGCAACCGCCGGGCCAGATCCTCCATGTCGACGGCCTTTTCCCGCATGTACGGGTCCGGATGGGTCTTGAAACGCTGGATGTAGGACTGGGCCACGTGCCGGACCGCCGTCGGTGCCGGGGTGCCCGCCTCGGTCCGGACGAGCATCTCCCCAAAGAAGCGATTGTCCCGCAGGATCATGAAATGGGCATCGAAGATCAGCGCGGCGCTTTCCGGGAGACGGCGGCTCAGGGCCTCTTGCAGTTCGCGCAACTGCCGGGTCGTCTCCTTCTGCGCCTGGCGGAGGGCTTCGGCCGATCCATGAAACCGGTCTGCCGGCACGTCGGCCAGGAGGCTGTGGCCGCTGCGAATCACCAGCACCGGGGCTTCCACGACCCCCGGCGAGGCCGACGTCCCCCGCAGAAAGCACTCGGCCTCGGAAGGCTCCGCGACCGGCATCGTTTCCGGCTCGGCGTCCATGGTCATCAATGCCCAGGCCAAACCGACCACGCCGGCCAGTTGTGCGGCAATGGTTTTCAGTACCTCGCCCTGGATGGCCGAAAAAAACCCCTCGCCTTCGTGCTGCACGACAAGGACACCGATGCGGTTCTGGCCGCGGCGAATGGGAACGGCCAGAAAAGACTCGAATCGTTCCTCGCCCGCTTCGGGAAAATATTTGAAATGGGGGTTTCGGCTGGCGCAGGCCTCCAGGGTGACCTCAAGCTCGGCAAAGGTCCGGCCGACAAGCCCCTCTCCGGGCTTCATCTGAACGCGGCCGACGGCTTCCGGGTTCAACCCGGTGGTGGCATGGAGCACCAGCGCGCGCCGGGTTTCATCGAAAAGGTAAATGGAGCAGACGTCCGCATCCAGGTAATGCGCGATGGCCACGGCGGTGGATTCCAGAAATCCCGCGAGATCGCTGTCGTCGGCCATCTCGGCGGCCAACTCGCCGACATCGAAAAGCAACTCCAACAATGTTTTGTGATCAGGGTTCATTTGGATCCATCTTGCTCAGGTGTTTATGGGAACGAACGGTCCTCGGGGCACGCGCAGGAACACCTTCTTCGGCCCCATTTTCCCTTCCAAGGACGGTTCATCGTTCACCGTGCTTGCCACGTGCGCAAACCGGACCCGCCGCGCGGAATCAAGGCGGTCGAACGAGCTTCATCGGTTGTCGAAAACGAAACGAATCGCTGGGTTTCTTGCAGTTTGGTTTTAACAATATCCCCAAAATACCATTTTGAACATGCCGTATCGACGCGCCCCAACGGTTGAAAAATTACCAATCGATCGAAAAATTTTCCCTGTTTGTCAACAAAGCCGCCTAATGCAGGTCAATTGGCCTGCATTCCAAAAATCTATTTTTCCCATAATTCATCATTCATGATGACAATTTTGTACTTTTATTTTTCTTGAAAATACATTTTTGGTCATCCATCCGCGCCAACGATCCATCGCCGCAAATGCTAACGGTTTGTTATTATGAGTCAATTGACCGGTGCGCCCGATGGCACAAAGTATGCTCACATGATGACGTCTTCCAAACAGACGAATACAAGGGACCGGTGCATGACCATGGACCTGCCAAAAACGATGCGGGACATTCCGGCGCGGCTTTTCAACGGCCGCGGCCAGCTGGTAGAGGCATTTTTCGCCGGCCGGGAAAAGGCCTTCCTGGAACGCCACGCCCATCTTTTGGACGACTATTTTCAGAACCAGTTCAGCGAAAGCGCGGTGGGCCCCCAGATGGGAATCACCCGTAACCCCTATGCCATCATCGCCCTCGGCGGGTATGGCCGGCAGGAACAATGCGTGCACTCGGACGTGGACCTGCTCTTTCTCTTCGAAAAAAAAGTGCCCGCCGACGCCGAGGGCTTGATCCGCGAAGTGCTTTACCCCCTTTGGGACATGGGCCTGGATGTCGGCCACGCCACCCGATCCATCAAAGAATGCATCCGTCTCGCCGCCAGGGACCTGGAGGTCTTCACCTCGGTCCTCGATGCGCGGTTCGTCTGCGGGATGTCACCACTTTACTCGAAGCTCATCGATCATCTCGATCAGGCCATCCTCTCCCGGCATGGCCGCAAGCGGATCGAGGCCATCATCGAATCCAACCGCATCCGGCACCTGCGTTTCGGCGATTCGGCCTACCTGCTGGAGCCGAACGTCAAGGAAGGCCGCGGGGGGCTTCGGGATTATCACACCATGCGCTGGATCGCGCGGATTCAGGCAAATGCCAGAGAACTCCGGGATCTGGAGTATTTCGGATTTCTCTCCCACGACGAATTTGCCGGATTTCGCGCCGCCCTTGATTTTATCTGGTACGTCCGAAACCACCTGCACCACGTCGCCGGCCGCAAATGCGATCACCTGCGTTTCGATTTCCAGGAAAAACTCGCCACGACGCTGGGGTATCCGGCCGCAAACGGCCAGCAGCCCGTGGAGCGGTTTCTCGGCGAACTGCACGGGCACATGGAGGTGATCAAACGGCAGCTCGTCCGGTTTCTCTACGAGCTGGGCTATATCCGCAAACACGGCGGCCGGCGGTGGGGCAAACCGGCGAGTGTTTCCGAAGGACTGGCGCTGGATAAAAACGGGATGCTCGGCTTTGACCGGCCTGCCGCCATTTTGACAACGCCGGAGCTGTTGGTTCGGGTCTTCGAAGAAAGCGTCCGGCTGAAGATTCCGATCAACAACGAGGCCAGCCGTCTCGTGCACGGTTTTTTGCACCTCATCGGTCCGGATTTTTGCGCCTCAAAGCCGGTGCTTCGTTCGTTTGAAAAAATCCTCGTCACCACCGTGCCCGAATTCAACGTGTTAAACGAGATGCTCAATACCGGGTTGCTCTCGGCCCTTGTGCCCGAGATCGAGAGCATCATCAACCGGATTCAATACGACGAATACCATCTTTATCCCGTGGACAAGCATTCCTTGCGGGCCGTCCAGACGCTCAAAAGCTTCGGCACAGCGGAAAGCGCCGCCGCCGATCCCCTGGTCGATACCCTCTACAAGGAACTCAAGCACCGAAAACTCCTGCTCTGGGCCACCCTTCTGCACGATATCGGCAAAGGGGTCCCGGGAAAGGGCCATTCGGAAAAAGGCGCGGAAATCGCGGCCCGGGTACTCGAGCGCCTCGGCTACAAGCCCAAGGACATCGATACGGTCACGTTTCTGGTCCGCGAGCACCTCTTCATGACCAAAACGGCGACCCGCCGGGATTTGAACGACGAGGAAACCGCCATTGCCGCGGCCCGGCGCATCAAGCGAATCGACCGGCTGAAGATGCTCTACCTGCTTTCGGTCGCCGACGCCATCGCCACCGGACCCAAGGCATGGAACGAGTGGACGGCGGTGTTGCTGCGCACCCTATTTCTAAAAGCTTTGAACGTCCTCCAATACGGAGAGCTGGCCTCCGGAGAAGCCTTTGAAACCCTTGAGGAAAAGAAACGTGTCCTCCTGAAAGCCGCCAGGACCGCGGAAGATCGAACCGACATGGAAGAGCTGATCCAGTTCATGTCCCCGCGCTACCTGCTTTTCGTGCCTCAGGACGTTTTGCCCAACCATATCGCTCTGTTCCGTGAGCTGAGCGGCCGCGATTTTGTCTGGCAGATCGACCGAAGCGACGATGTGGGCATCCGCACCGTCACCATTTGCGCCAAGGACCGGCCGGGGCTTTTTTCCCGTATCGCCGGCATCTTCACCCTGCACAACATCAACATTCTCGATGCCCAGGTCTTTACATGGCGAAACAGCGTAGCCCTGGATGTCTTCAAGGTCCAGCCGCCTCCGGACCCGATTTTCGAATACGAACGCTGGGCCCGGGCGGAAAAAGATCTGGCCGCGGCCCTGGAGGGCCGGTTGGACCTGACGACCGCCCTTGAAAAAAAGCTGCGTGCACGCCGTCCGGCGCCCCCCGCCACCCGGATGCGGCCCACCCGGGTGGACATCGACAACGATGCTTCCAGTTTTTTCACCATCATCGACGTCTACGCCAACGACTACCCTGGGCTGCTTTTTCGGATCACCGACACCCTGTTTCGAAACGGCCTCGATGTCTGGGTGGCCAAGATCGC
>JBJKPT010000707.1:0-9287 GCA_046706045.1 Desulfobacterales bacterium | reverse complement strand
ATGCAAGCGTTGACTTGCGATTTCTCTGTGTCAAGATGGCTACCAACTGACGAGCCGCGCCTTGAGGGTAAAATGCACGGTCGTATGCCCAGCCCGCCCTCTTGCGGTGCCATTCCTCGTCGAAGGGAAAACCAGGGCCCGCAATCGTGCGGAACACTTTCGACGTGAACTCAATGTTCGCTTCACGCTCCTCCGGGGGCGGTGTAAGCAAGACTTGCATCACCTCAGGTTCGGGTTGCGGAAGTTTGGGATTTCCTGTGGTGCTGTAAATTGAGATGAGGCTTAGAACCCGTTGTGGGTGTCTGATCGCGAGAGCCTGTGCGATCATTCCCCCCATGGACATGCCACACACGTGGGCCTTTTCGATGCCCAGCGCGTCCAGCAGCCCCACTGCGTCCTCTGCCATGTCCTCGATTGTGTAGGGTGGATTGACCGCCTCGCCTTTCATCAAGGCTTCTATGGTACGCATAACATCTGGGACGCCCGCGTCCTCTATTTTAGACGAAAGGCCTGCATCTCGATTGTCGTACCGAATCACATAGTGACCTTGTTGGGCGAGTTGTTTGCAGAGCTTCTCGTCCCAAAAAATCAGTTGGCCGGCGAGACCTATAATCAAAAGCAAAGGTGGTGAGAGGGGCTCCCCAAAGGTCTCGTATTCAAGCTGAATAGCGTTAGCACTCACACTTGGCATGATCATACCTCCGTGACTTCTTTTAGATTTCCCAAAAAATCCCCGTCATAATCCGTGGAGATATTTTCGGCGGGGTCCATGATACGGTGATATCCGGTTTTGCCCTCCTTGCGCGTTTTGGTTCCTGCATCATAGCACCTTGGGATATCCCACCGGTCGTTCCACTTCCAACCGTTGTGATTATGACCGAATAGGAGCATATTTACGTTCCCGCCGTCCAAGGCCTTTTTAAAGGCCTCCACGTCATGAAGTTCCATGTTGGGATAGGGACTGTTAACAGAGGGGTCGGGTCTCCACACTTGACAATGTCAAATGTGGAGACATGACCTCGTTTTTCTTTTAGCAAGCAGCGGCTTCGGCCTCATAATTAGGGTAGGAATGTTTGAGAACGGCGTGGTTGAGCAGCATTTCCGCCTTGACTGTTTCTCCGCTGGCATCATGGATGCGGCTGCGTACCCAGTAGGATTCGGTGCGCGTGCTCTCGGACAGGGCAACAATTTCGCGGCGGATCAGGTACTCCTCACCGACGAACAATGGCCCGTCAATCATGCGGATTTCCTGGTCGGCAAACAGGCCGACGACCGGTTGCTTGACAGGGAAATCGGCCAGCTTTTTGCTATACGAGGCCAGTACGCTGACCATTTCCAGCGGAATAATAGCGCGGCCCCACGGTGTGGTGCTGCCATCCGAGTACCAGGGTGAATTCTCAGTGATGCGTTCGAGTTTCTGATTCAGCGAGAAGGGGTAGAGGCTGCCCATGTGCAGGTCGGCATCCATGCGTACCGGCTCGTCCACTGCGCCAGTCATGCCGACGTGCAGGTCGGCGATGATGATCAGCTTCTCTGGGGCGCGCAGCTTGGCCATGCGCTGGTCGAGCAAGCTGTCGCCATCATCCGGGCCAATACTGGCGCTGGCTTCCAGCACCGGGGTGCCATCGGCTTTTTCTGCCCAGGCGCGTACCCGTGCGGCACCTGGCGCGGGGCGTTCGACGAAGGCGCGAACCCGTTCACCTTCGATAACCATGTTCTGGAAGTGAGCCGAGAAGCAGCCACGCTCGAACCAGGCCTGGCCCCAGATATCGGATAGCAAGGGGATAAACTGGCTAAAGTGGGTCGGGCCCTCGATAGGACCGGCGCGGAATCCAAGTTTTTCCGCCGTGCTGTCATTGTGAATCGAGGAATGGCCGCTGTATTCCTGATCGGCCAGCATCTGCTTAGGCTCGCGCTGTGGGCCGCAAAGGTAAAGGGGCGTGTCAAAAATCATGTTTATATCCTTGATGTTAATTTGTGAGCATTAATAGGGGGAAAGGATTCCTCCTATATCCGCATTTTTAAGGCCAACAGTGGCTCTATTGTACCAAAATCAAGGGTGATTTGAAGGCCATTTTCCATATTTTCAAATTGTTATCTTGGCGGCCCCAGTTGCTTTCCTGGCACGGTGAATGCATCCCTCCAGCATGCCATCGGTTTCGATAGGTTGTCCGTGATGATTTCACGCCAAAGGGCACAATCCGGTGTGCCCTGAACATTCTATCAACGGAGGGGTCAGGTCTCCCCATGAGACAGTTGTCAAATGTGGAGACCCCGTTTTTCTCTTTTAGGAACACCAACGCCCTGTCTGTACGGCGAGCAAAGCGAGTCCGGCAGCAGGCGGTTGTTGGGGCAACCCTTTTAATTTTTATAAATTTTACGCGCTTGACAACCGTCACGTGATTGTTTACAGTATGCTTATGATAAAGACATTTGCCGATAAAGAAACCCAACAATTATTTGTTTCCGGCAAATCAAAACGCTTACCATCCGATTTATTACGAAGGGCAATAAGGCGTTTAGAATTTATCCATTTTGCAAATGACATAAAAGACCTTTTGGTGCCACCCAGTAACAGGCTCCATGTCCTTAAAGGCGACAGGAAAGGGCAACACTCAATATCGATAAATGACCAGTGGCGAATATGTTTCCGTTTCATTGAAGGCGATGCCTACGATGTTGAGATTACCGATTACCATTAAGGATAAGAACAATGGCAATACCCAATACGACAAAGCGTGAAATTAAGCCGACTCATCCCGGTGAAATGCTTAGAGAGGACTTCATGCCGGACTATGACCTGAATACGACTTCCATGGCAAACGCATTAGGCGTGTCACGCCAGACAATTAATGAAATTTTGAGAGAACGACGTGCTATCAGTCCGCCTATGGCGCTAAGATTGTCTCGCCTTTTTAGCAATTCACCGGAATTCTGGTTAAATGTCCAACATTCGTGGGACCTTTGGGATTCGGAACAGCGCTACAGTAAAGAATTGTCCCAAATCCGGCCTTTGAATGCCGCATGATCTATCAGTCGCCTAATCCCGATAGCACCCAACGGTTTTCTCACCTGACGTTGTGGAGCGCAGCGGAACAACGGTCAGGTGAAGAAAATGGTTGGGATATCATGATTCCTCATCGTCAAACATATACTCCCACATTTCATTTTGATGTAACCAGATCGCGTCTGTATTCCTGCGAATAAACTCATCAACATTCATTTCATCGATGGATGTGGGACGCTTAACGTGCTTCTGTTTCCCATTGATAAAGATGGCATGTATTCTTTCCGTCGACGCTTCTTTTCTGCTTTTTGGGCCGCACTCGGTTTTCGTTTAGGCTTTGCCATATTGAAGATCGCTATTTTTTATTTTTAACAACGAAATCGCGAGGCTCGAATGCTCTCAGTAATCAATAGTCCTCCAGTACTTGATACCAGGCTATCATAAAACCTGCGAGCCCTATTCCCGGAGCCCGATAATATTCCTCGCAATGACCGATGTAAAAGAATATCTAACCTGGCTGGCAGTCAAGCGCGACGTATCGGCCGCAACCCAGAATCAAGCCTTCAACGCCCTGCTCTTCTTTTTTAGACATGTCCTTGGCCGGGAGTTCGGCAAGGTCGATGGGGTGGTCGGGGCGAAACGCCGGCCGTTTATCCCCACGGTACCGAGCCGCGCGGAGATCGAGGCGGCCCTCTCCTCTCTTGAAGCGATTGGCATCGGCAAAATATGTTCGCACACCGCATTCCATATGGCAATCGGTTTTGCCATGGATAAGGGGATCGAGCGATCCGGGTCGCGATCGCCGAAAAGGGGCGGCCGGGGAACGGCCGAGGCGGCGCATCTTCGGAAGCCGATACCGGCGCCGCCCATCCCAAACGTTTTTTTACCTCTTCGTTGCCCTCACAGCGCATTTGGCGATAAGATTAGCATTGTTCGTTTCCGCGCCGTTCCATTCGTGGAATCTTTTGCGCGGCCTCGCGCCGGGCGCCGGTCCTGAGCCCGGCATACGGTGCTTCAAGAGGAGCGACCATGAGCGACACCCTCGATCGGCTTCCGGAATTCGTCGACGCCATCGGCGCCATCCGGGAGACGATCCTCACCAACATCGTCCTGATCGGGCAGATCCCCTCCCCGACCTTCCGGGAAGCGCGGCGCGCCGCGGCGTTCCTCGACCGGATGGCCGAGTTGCAGGCGGACGAGTGCACCACCGACGGCTTCCGCAACCCCATCGGCATCATCCGGGGCACCTCCCGGAAGAAGCCGCCCATCTTCGTCGTGGCGCACCTCGACTCCCTGTTCGACGGCGATTCGGAATTCAATTACCGGATCCATGAAAACGCCATTCAAGGCCCCGGCATCACGGACAACGCCATCGGCGCGGGGGTGCTCCTATCGCTTCCGGAAATATTTCGCCGGCTCGGCCTCCAGTTCGAATCGGACATCGTCCTGGCCGGCGTTATCCAATCCATGGGCAAGGGGAATCTGCGGGGGATCCGGCACCTGCTGAAAACCTGGCCAACGCCCATCCGCGGAGCGATCGTTGTCGAAGGCGTGGAACTGGGCCGGATCAATTACTACTCGGCCGGCATGATCCGTGCGGAGGTGATCTGCACCGTCGGCGCCGGCGACGGCTGGGAAAAGTCCTTCCGGCCCAACGCCATCTTGATGCTAAATGATGTGATCAACCGAATTCTCGAGCTGCGGCTGCCCCAGCGGCCCCAGTCGTGCGTGGTATTCGGTAAATTTTCCGGCGGGTTGAAGCACGGAACCATCGCCTACGACGCCACCCTCGGTTTCGAGATCCAGAGCGATTCCGATGCCATGGTCAAACGGATTTACGGCGACATCCGCGACATCGTGACGGGCACCGCCCACGAATACGGCGTGGGCATGGACCTTCAAACCATCAGCAACGTAACGGCCGCCAGGATGCGCCACAACCATCCCCTGATCAAAAGCGTCACCGGCATCATGGAGCGGCTCGGGGTCAAACCGAATTCGGGAGACAGCGAATCGGAACTGAGCATCTTCTTGTCCCGGCAAATCCCGGCGCTCACGCTGGGGATTACCACCGGCGAAGACTACCACCTGGAGACGGCCCGGGTGGAAATCGAACCGATGTTTACGGGCATTGCCCAGATCGTGGCCACCCTGATGGCCATCGACAGCGGGGTTTGCGATGAACAGCCCATGGCTTGAGACCAATACCTTCCACTATTCCGCATTTCATGACATCGACCGGCTGGTTTGCCTCAAGCGGGAAAAGGGGCTTGCCATCTCCCTGTGCCTGCCCACCCTCAACGAAGAAAAAACCGTCGCCAAGGAAATCGTGATCCTCAAGTCCGAATTGATGACCCGCTACCCGCTTCTGGACGAAATCGTGGTCGTCGACTCGGGCTCGACCGATCACACCCGGGAGATGGCCGCAACGTATGGGGCCGATGTCTACGAAGCGGACAACATCCTGCCCGATCTGGAAAAATACCGCGGCAAAGGCGAGAACCTGTGGAAGGCGCTTTTCATCACCCGCGGGGACATCATCGTCTATCTGGACGCGGACATCAAAAACATCCATCACCGGTTTGCCTACGGGCTCATCGGCCCTCTGCTCTGCGACGACCGGATCAAGTTCACGAAAGGATTCTACGACCGGCCCATCGCCACGGGTAAAAACAAGATTCGCCCCACCGGCGGCGGCCGGGTGACCGAGTTGGTGATACGCCCGCTTTTTTCCCTTTTTTTCCCGGAACTGACCCAGATCCTCCAGCCCCTCTCGGGAGAGTACGCGGGCTATCGCGAGGTGTTCGACCAGATCCCCTTTCCCATCGGCTACGGGATCGAAACGAGCATGCTCCTGGATATCTGCGAAAAATGGGGCCTGGACGTGATCGCGCAGGTGGATCTGGAAAAACGGGTTCATCGCAACCAGGACACCCGGGCCCTGGGCAAGATGTCTTTTGTCATCATGGAGACGTTTCTGCGGCGGATCGAAAAGTTGGGCATCGTGGAACTCAAGCGGGATCTGTGCCGAAACATGATTCAATACAACCTGGTCAGGGACGCCTACCGGCCGGACATTCTGGCCCTGCAATGCCTGGAGCGGCCGCCGATGATTGACATTCCGGCCTATCGTGAAAAATTTGGTATGCATGCCGGAAACGTCTCGCGGCTTTCGTCATGAACGCCCGATCCACCCCTGACCGCCACCTGAAGGGAAACCGAGCCCGACCGTGAACGCACCGCTTCCAAAACCGTTCGAACTGATCGACCCCTGCGCCCGACACCCGAACTACCTGCGCATTTCGGTCACCGACCGATGCAACCTGCGTTGCGGCTATTGCATGCCCCGGGACCTGGTCCCGAAACTGACCCACGAGGATATCCTCAGCTACGAAGAGATCCTGCGGGTGGTGCGGGTCGCCGTCGGCCTGGGAGTCGACAAGATCCGGGTGACCGGCGGAGAGCCCCTGGTGAGAAAGGGGATCTGCGACTTCCTCGAAGCGCTCACCCGGATCCGCGGCCTCCGGGACGTCTCCCTCACCACCAACGCCGTGCTCCTGGAACACCAGCTCGCACGGATCCGCGATGCCGGCATCCGCCGGATCAACATCAGCCTCGACACCCTCAAGCCGGAAACCTATCGCCGGGTGACCGGCCGGGACGAATTCCATCGGGTCTGGTCGGCCATCCAGGCAGCCCATGGCCTGGGTTTTCATCCCATCAAGATCAACGTCGTGGCCCTTGCCGGCATCAACGACGACGAATTCGAAGCCCTGGCCCGGCTGAGCCTCACCGATCCCTTCCATATCCGGTTTATCGAGTACATGCCCATCGGCAATGCCGATATCACCATCGGCCGGCAGATCCTGATCCCGGAGATCCGGAAGCGGCTGGAAGCCATCGCCCCCCTGATCCCCGTCGGAAACGGCGCCTCCGACGGCCCGGCCCAACGGTTCCGGTTTGCCGGCGCCCCGGGCGAGATCGGTTTCATCGGCTCGGTCAGCCACCACTTCTGTGCCGCCTGCAACCGGCTGCGCCTGACTGCCAACGGCCAGCTCCGGCCGTGCCTGCTATCGGACGAGCAGCTCGATCTTCGCGATCGGCTTCGATCCGGTGCCGGCGACGATGCCCTCAAAGCGGTCTTCCTCGACGCCATCCGCCACAAACAGACCCACCACCGGGTCGAGCCCCAACGCGACGCCGGAATCCATACCCAAATGTCGTCCATCGGCGGATAGGCAAAAAAATGAACGTGGCGCTCATGCATTTTCACCTGAGGGCCGGGGGTGTCGCCACCGTGATCGGCCACCAGGCGTCGGTGCTCCGGAAAGACTGCGATCTGCTTCTCGTGACCGGCGAGCCGCCGCCTTCGGAAACGGCCATGCCGTTCGTCCATGTTCCGGGGATCGCTTACGATTCGATGCAGCGGGAAACCCAATCTCCGGAAAAAGTGGCCGGCGAGATCGCATCGGCGATCCGGCGCCGCTGGCCCCGTGGCTGCGACGTCCTCCACGTGCACAATCCCCTGCTCGCCAAGAACCGGCAACTGCTCGATATCCTGCTTCACCTGGCCCGATCGGGGCTGCCGCTTTTTTTACAGATCCATGATTTTGCCGAAGACGGCCGGTCCGCGGCCCGGTTTTCCGGGGCCTATCCCGGGGATTGCCTTTACGGGGTGCTAAACCGCCGGGATTTTCACATCCTTTCGCGCTCGGGTTGGTCGAACGACGGGCTCGCCCTTCTGCCCAACATGGTCGCCCCCCTTTCCGGGTCGCCTTCTTCCAATGGGTTGGTGTTGTATCCGATCCGGGCAATCCGCCGCAAAAACATCGGTGAGGCCCTCGTGCTCTCCCTGTTCCTGCCCGCCGGCATGCGCCTTGCCGTCAGCCTGCCGCCCCACAGCCCGGCCGATTGGCCGCCCTACCGGCGGTGGCACACCCTGGCCCGGGACCTGAACCTGCCCGTCGTCTTCGATGCCGGCCTGGACCGAAAATTCTCCGAGCTCGTGGCCGAAGCGCGGATGATGGTGACAACCTCGATCACCGAGGGGTTCGGTTTTTCATTCCTCGAGCCCTGGACCGCGGGAAAACCCCTGATCGGCCGTAACCTTCCCGAGATCACCGCCGATTTTTCCGAAGCCGGGATCGAGCTTGACCATCTCTATCCACGGCTCGCCGTGCCCATGGCCTGGTTTCCCGGAAACGATCCGGCCGATCTCTGGTGCCGGGTCTATTGCCGGAGCCACCGGGAAATGGCCGTTCCCATGACACCGGCCGCGGCCCGCAAGGCCTTCGATGCCCTGGTATCCGACGGCGCCATCGATTTCGGGCTTCTCAACGAACGCCTCCAGGAACCGGTGCTGCGGCGGCTTGCCGCCGAGCCCGCGGCCCGCGCCGAGCTGATCGAGCGCAACCCCTTCCTCGCCGATCTTCCGGCAACGGCACCGCGACCGGATGTCGGGGAGGCTAACCGCGAACGGATCCTTGCGGCATACGGGGCCGAAATCTACCGGAAACGGTTGCTGGCCGTTTACGCCCGGGTCGGCCAAGGCCCGGTTCGCCACCGGATCGACAAAACCGGCCTGGCCCGTGCCTTTCTGAAACCGGAAACCTTTTCCCTGCTCAAATGGGCGTCCCATGATTCCTGAATCCGTGCGTGGATACATCCGCCCCCTGACACCGATTCCCACCGATGCCGTGGCCGAGGGTCAGCTCCGGAGGCGGCCCGCGGCCGTTCTCTTCGATGTGTACGGAACGCTGTTCATCAGCGGGTCGGGCGATAACGGTTCCTCCCGGAAGGACACGGGCAGGGTTGCCCGGCTGGCCGACGTCCTGGCCCGGTTCGGAATCGAGCAGGCGGCCGAGACGGTGATCGAGGCCTTTTACGCCGCGATCGAGGCGGCCCATGCGGCGGCCCGGGCCCGGGGCATCGATCATCCCGAGGTGCGCATCGAATCGATCTGGCAGAGCGTGCTGGGCCTTTCCGACATCGATACGGCCCGGCGTTTCGCCCTGACCTACGAGAGCGCCGTCAACCCGGTCTATCCCATGCCCCACCTGGATCGGGTCCTCGCGGCATGCCGAAACCGGGCCGTGATCCTAGGGATCGTCTCCAATGCCCAGTTCTTTACACCCCTTCTCTTTGACTGGTTTTTGGGATCTTCCCCGGAAGGGCTCGGATTCGACCCGGCGCTCACGATCTATTCCTACGTCCACGGGGTGGCCAAGCCCGATCGCCGGCTCTTCGACCTTGCGGCCGAAGGGCTGCGCCGGCGGGGCAT
>JBJKPT010000706.1:0-5023 GCA_046706045.1 Desulfobacterales bacterium | reverse complement strand
TCGCGAGGCAATGGATCGGGTGGGTGCGGAAATCGAAAGGCGAGCCGAGGCTGTTGAATCCCGTATTGCGCAAGCCACGGAAGGCAAGCGGCGATCAAAGACCATCGACGGGCATTGGCGGATTTCGAAACTGGACAAAGAAGGACGCGCCCGCGAGATCGCCTTGCTTGACGGGATCGAAGCAAAACTTGAAGACATGCGGTCCACCATGTTTCAAATTCAACCGGGTGCAACGGAAGCGCCTCCTGCCGGACAAGCACCGGAGCCGGCACCGAGGGGCTCTGTTCCGGGACTTGAAGCAACGCCGCAAGAATCGGATGGCATGCAGATCCGCTCGACGGCCACAACGGAAATCGGAAGCGACTTGAACACCCGGGGCTGCCCGGCGTGCAACCGGATGGTCGAGACCGCGTCCCGTTTTTTTACGGGCTGGCAGTACGCACTTGCATCCCAGGCCCAGGCGCAGCACGCACACGCGGCATCCCTCGGATTTTGCCCTCTCCACACCTGGCAACTGGAGGCGATGGCGTCTCCTCGCGGGCTTTCCCTGGGGCTTCCGGCCCTCATGGAGAGATTGGCCGCGGATTTGTCTCGACTGGCGGCATCCGGAAATTCGGACCCGGGCAATGCCGTTGTGGCGCTGATTCAAGACCCTGCCCGCTGCCGGGTGTGCCGTCTGCTCCGGGAAACGGAAACCGCTTACCTGAAAAAATTGGCCGCGTTCGTGCTGACCCCGGAAGGCCGGAACGCGTATGCCGTTTCACAAGGCCTGTGCCTACACCATCTAGGGGAACTGGTCTCCAACGTCGCATCCGATGCGGCGGTCCGCTTCCTGTTGGAACATGCCGCCGGCCGCTTCACCGAAATTTCCGAAGACATGCAAAATTATGCGCTGAAGCGGGATGCGCTTCGCCGGCATGCTCAGAATCTGGACGAGGAGGACGCCTGCATCCGCGGCCTTGTCCACAGCATCGGGGCAAAGGGAACCTGCTTTCCATGGGAACCGGATGCCGAGATCTGAAACCTCCGGGAATAAAACGGATGCAACTGGACAAAAATCATAAACGCCGCCTGCTCATCGGCTTCGAGCACATCGACAAGCTTCTTTCCGATGCGGAGCAAATCCTGTCGAGCGCGCGTTCGTCCTGCCTTTTCAAGCAGTACATCGCCGATGCCGGAGACGACGTGCAAGAGGCGCTGGAACACGGAATCGCCGAATTCCGGGCACTGATGGCGCAAACCTTGAAGGAGCTGAACATTCCCCCCCAGCCGCCGACCGTCGGTGCCCTTCATGCCGTGCAAACCCTTTTTACGTTTGTCGACATCGCGATCGAGGAAATGACGGCAAAATACATGCGGGGCTACGGTGACCTGCCCAGGGGAACCCCGGAAGAACTGGACGCCGTCGTTTCACGGATTCAGGAAGCCTTTAAGAAGATGTGCCGCATGGTTTCCGATCCATGATGACCCGCGCGGCGTTTCAACCGGGGCCCTGCCGCCACACCCGCACCGCGGCGACGGCGGCGCCAACGGCCGCGCATGCGCCGGCCGCGCTCAAAAGGCAGAAGGGCAGCGGCGCGATTCCGAGGTGCGCGAAAACGGCTGCCGGCAGTCCCGCCATCAGGGCCACCAACACGGATAAAAAGACGATCCGACCCCAATGGGCGGCCTTCATCCGGTAGACGCCCGGGTCGACCGTCACACCGCGAAAATCCCTCATGACGGCGCCGGCTTCAAGAAGCAGATAGATCGCTATTCCCAGCAGCAGGGGACGCCAGAAATCAGGGGACGTCCCGGCCGACACTACCGCCGTGAGTTCTTCAACCAGCCCGAGCGAAGCGGCCGCGGTCAGAGGCCCCGCGCATCGTGTCGACAGACCGGCCAGGGCAAGGATCAGCACGACGCCGGCAACGGATGCCGTCACGGTCGTGGCGGCGACCGTCAACGGCAACCCGGCCAAAACGACCGCCAGAACCAGTGCCATGGCCCAGATCATCCGGAAACCCTCCTCTTCCGGCGGATGGATGCCGCGGCGGCGGCGAACACGACTTCAAGCGGGGTCTCGGGGTGCCACGCCAGCGTCGTGATTCCCTGCCGCCGCAGTTTTTCGATCCGGGACCTCCGCTCCAGGGTCCACAGGCGGCAGGCGATGTCGGTGGTCGCCGACGGGTTCAGGACCGCCCGGGTGACATCCTCGGGCGAGACCGTGAGCAGAACAACCGGAAACGCCCGCGCCAGCAAATCCTGCAAGGCACTCACAAAGCGCGCATCCAGCAATGGACTGATCGCCAGAACGAGCGCCCGGGGCGGCAGAATGCGCTTGGGGACCAGCCCAAGGTCTCTGGTCACGTAGGAGAAGGTCACCTCGGCCTTGAGCAGATGATCCAGAATCGCCTGGAGGTGGCCCCTGCCGGCTCCGGGCCTGAGCCAACGGAGCATCCCGCCATACTCGATCAGCCCCACGCGATCCTTTCGGTGAATGAACGACCAGGCAAGCGATGCGGCCGCCCGGACACTCAGGTCCAGCGTGTTGAGGGACGATGCGCCGACACTGGCGAGGCTGTCGATCATGAGGATGACATCGGCGTTTCGCTCCTGCTGGTATTCATTGACACACAGGCCGCCCTGCCGGAGCGATGCGCGCCAGTTGATGCGTCTCATCAAATCGCCAGGAGCAAAGGGACGGATATTGCCGAATTCGATCCCCTCGCCCAGGCGCGAGGAGACGTAATTGCCCACATACACTTGCGTAAAGGGGGGAAGGAGCATCCGTCGCAAAGGAACGACCCGCGGATAGACGGTACAGGATTTCGGTGCCGAATGCCGCACCTCACGGATCAGAAGCCCTGAGCGGCCGGAAAGCCGCACGTGCAGGTTGCCAAGTTCAAACCGGTCGCGGCGAACGCACCGGCAGACGTATGCCCACCGCACGGTCTGTCCTGCGTCAAGGCTGAACGCGGCATGATGGTTTCCGGAGATGGGTTCCAGCGAGAGGGGCTGGGGGTCCAACACCTCAATAAGGGCGACCGGGGATTCGGCGGTGATGGTGATCGTCACCCGCAGGCAATCGCCTTCGAAAAACCGATGGGCGGAGACCTCGCTTGCGATCCGATACCGGGCAGATCGGGCGACGACCAGCCCGACAAAAATGGCCAGAAGAAGCGGCAGCGCCACCAGCGCCAGTTCGGCACGCTCGAAGACGACGCCGAGAAAGAGCGCGAACGTGCCGATCCCAAGCAGGCGATTCACCTGGGCACTCAGCCGTACCGTCATCCCCGCTCCTGTCCTTCGTCACTCGCCGGTATGGGCACCTGGCTCAGAAGATCGCGGACGATGTCTTCCCCTTCCACGTTGGTGACCCACAGCTCGGGATGCAGGATCAGACGATGGGCCAGGGCCGGGGTGGCCATGCGTTTCACGTCGTCGGGGGTCACAAAATCCCGATCGTGCATCGCGGCATGGGTGCGGGCGAGCTTCATCAGCGCCAGAGAGCCTCGCGGGGAGGCGCCGATCTGCACGCGGCGATCTTGACGGGTGGCGTTGACCAGGGCGACGATGTAATGTTCGATGTCCTCGCTCACAAATTCGTCTTCGAGCGCCGCCTGCATGTCCAGGAGGTCTTCCGGCGTCACGACGGGCAGGTGCTCCATATCGTCCCGGCGACGCTGCCGTCGCCGCGAAAGGATCTCCCGCTCATCGGCCGGCTCCGGATATCCGACCCGCAGCCGCATCAGAAAACGGTCCCGCTGGGCCTCGGGCAATGGATAGGTCCCCTCGAACTCGATGGGGTTCTGGGTGGCGATGACGAGAAAGGGAGGCTCCGGGAGAAATCGTTCCCCTTCGACCGTCACCTGCTGTTCCTGCATGATTTCCAAAAGCGCCGCCTGTGTTTTGGGTGTGGCCCGGTTGATCTCGTCTGCCAGGAGAAGATTGGTGAAAATCGGGCCGCGACGGAATTCGAACGTCCCCTCGCGCTGATTGTAGAGAAAGCTTCCGGTGATCTCCCCCGGCAACAGATCCGGCGTGAACTGGATGCGCTTGAAGGACAGGCCCGTCACCTGGGCGACCAGGCGGGCAATCAGGGTTTTTGCCAACCCCGGGTAATCTTCGATGAGGATATGCCCATTGGAGAGCAGTCCCAGCACCACGAGTTCGATCACCCGATCCTTGCCGATAATCCCCTGCTTCAGCCTCTCGACGATCCGGCGTCCGAGATCGGCCGTGGACGATAGGTTCATGCGCGTTCCTCCAGTTTCTCGACAAGCGCCCGCAGTTTGCGCAGAGAAACTCCCCGGCGCACAAGGGTGCGCCGGTGCGCTTGAGGCGGCGGCACCATGATCGGTTCGGGCTCCGCGGCGCCCGGAAAACCCTTCGCCGGATCGGGGCACCCGGTTCCGGGTTGATTCCGGGCGGTGCGCTCAAAGAGCGAGCAAAGACGAACCTGCAAGGTGTGCTCAAAATACGATCGATCGCGAAGGCTGTTTTCCACTTCGTTTTTGAGCTTTTCGAAAAAAGGATCCACCGCGAGGCAATCGTCCGGTCGACGCGCGGCCGTCTCGAAACCCGACGCCGGCTGCCGGTCAAGCTGGGCCCGCACGGTTTTGGCCAGTTTCAAAAGCACAACGGCAAGCACCGTTCCGCACCCGATACGAACCACCAGAAGTCGATGGACCGCTCCGGTGGCATCGTAGACAATCACCGCACAAATGCCCAGAAGTACGAAAAACCCCGAAAACACGACCCACCGGCCCATCCGTGGGCCTTCAGGCGTCAAGACCATGATCCTCCTCCAGTGCTGCCTTGGTTTCACCCAGCGCAACGACGGCCGCCCGTTACTCCGATTCGCCGAGCCGGTGTCTGCTGAATTTCGGCAGTTCGAACATGGCGGTCAATTTCCTCAACCCCTCGGTCGGCACATGGACGTGTTTCAATGCATTCCGCAGGTATTCCTGGGGCGTCTGCCATGGGGCCCGAGGCAGGCCATGGAGGCGCATCACCTGTTCAAGCCGGCAGTAGCAGCCGA
>JBJKPT010000705.1:0-2842 GCA_046706045.1 Desulfobacterales bacterium | reverse complement strand
TTTCCGGCTCACCTCCTGCAAAACCGCCGGCCTTTGCACTGCCCTGAAGAGCGGCGGATTCGAGGTGCTGAGCGCCTGCGATTAAACGCCTTCAAGCGTTCGCCCCAACGGTCCGCCCGTTTGATTTTTGCCCCCGAAAACGGGGGAGCCCCGCTTCCCGCCGGGCGATCCGGCTACCCCCGCGACCGGGATCTTCCGTTCGGCGGGCACTCCCTTAAAACCATCGATTCTCGGACCGAACGCGTCAGGTCCAGTTCTTCCGCCAGGGAATTCAACACCAGGGTGATCGGCCGGTCCTCCTCGCTGGTGCCGGTAAAACGGATCGGCCCGGGGCAGCGGTAGTTGTCGTCCCCGGGCTCTGCGGCCAGCCATTTTTCCCGGCAGGCCTGCACGACCTGGAAAGCCACCGAATTCACGTCCACGACGCTCTTTTCAATGACCAGGGTAAGCTTTCCGTTGCGCTCCTCCAGGTGCATCAGGGGGGCGATGGGGATGCCGATCGGCTCCCATTGGGGGAAATCCTTTTCCAGGTTCCGGATCGCCGCCATCTGGCCGGTGGCGCCGTTGGCGATCAGACCGAAGGCGGCCTGTCCGAGGTTGTAGGTGTAGTTGCAGTCAAACCGGGTCGGATTGCTCCCGCGACCGTCGTATCCGTAAAAATGGGTCTGGGTTTTGAATTTCGGCAGGCTGTGATCGTAGAGGGTTTTCACCGACGCCGGCACCTCGTCTTCTTCCTCGATCAGCGCCGCCTTGACGAGTTCCTGCTTGAGGGTCTTCTTCGAAATGATGAGCTCCTGCATCCGCAGGTAGGGATCGCCCGAGCCGAAGTTTTTAAACAGCACCGGCCCGTAGGCCGCCGGGTCGCACCCGTCCGCCGTCAGCAGCTTGCGTACATTGACCGCCGGGATGCCGATTTTGTAAATCCCTTTTTCCTTGAGGATGTTCAGGTAGTCCTTCACGAGGTCCAGGAGGATCTGGTCGGTCTGCACCAGCGAAAACTGAAAATTGCCGTGGCTGTCGCGCTCGGTGAGAAGCCCTTCCTGGAAAAAATCCGGGATGTCGTTGAACAATTCGTCGTCGCGGGCGTTCCAGATGGGGATGCGGCCGTTTTCCCGGGCCTGGATGGCGAGTCGCCGGAGGTAGTCCTGTTTGGCGGCGAGGGAAGGAAAGGCGGTGTGAAAATCGATGTCGTGCATGGCGTTGTAGTCGGCGATGATGGTATTCAGCTTGATGATGAACGTCTGGATTTCGTTGATGAATTCAAGCACTCCTTCGGGAATCACGATCACGCCGTAATTTTTCCCCACCGCGGCCCGCCGGACGATCCCGTCGCAGAGGACCCGCGAAAGATGCCGCAGGGTCATGCCGTAGGCCGTGTAATCCACCTCACCGGATGCCGTGGCCTTTTCCAGCCGGTGATGGTCCACGTAGTCGGCCAGTTCTTCTCCGATCAGGGTGATGTTGGCATGGGTCTGCAGGGCGACCTCGAGGGCGAGGTGGCTCGCCACCCGCCCCATGACTTTGCAGACGTGCCAGTACTTGACATCGGAGCCGCTGTCCGTGCAAAGGCTGCCGATGTTCTGGGCGAATCCCCGGGCCGCGGAATGAAATCCGAAGGACATGGCGCAGAGCACCTCGCCGTTGGCGTCCCGGACCTGGATGTCGCCATCGATGGTCTTGGGGACCCCGATCACCTGCACCCGATCGATGAAAAGGGCCTGGGCGAGAAAGGCGGCGTTGGTGTTGGAATCATCGCCGCCCACCACCACCAGGGCATCGAGGCGGAGATTCAGGCAGGTCGCCCTTGCGCGGGCCATTTTCCCCGGGGTGTCGATCTTGGCCCGGCCGGTCTTGATCATGGTAAAGCCGCCGATGTTGCGGAAAGCGTCCACCCGCTCCGCGGTCAACTCGATGGTTTGGTTTTCCATGATGCCGTCCGGACCGAGCCAGAAGCCGTAAACCACCGATTCGGGGTTGGCCTTCTTGGCGGCGTCGAAGATCCCGGCGATCACGTTGTGCCCTCCCGGGGCCGGACCCCCGGAAAACACGATACCGATGCGCCGGACGCGTTTGTAGGCGGCGGCAAACGCAGGGGCGGGGGCGGGCTCGGCAACGATCCGTTGCACCGGGTTGTTGATGATCTCGGGAAGTTGCTTTTTGGCCTCCCGGTTGATTTCAAAACAATACCCGTTCGCATCGCAAAGACGGGTGAAATCGGTCTTGAACGCCGCGCAGACCGGCGGTACATAGCGGTTGCGCTCCCTGAGTTCCTCGTTTGCATTGCTGATGACGTTGCGTACCGATGGATGCTGCAGGAGGGCATCCGGATCGAATTGGGCATGGTGCGACATGATGAAATGCTTCTCCGAACGGTTCGATGGGATGAACGAAAATCGCTGCAAGAACGCCCCTGGATCAGGATCGTGGCAAAAAAGGATTGCACACGCCGGTGCCGAATTTTGGCTTATCCAAAATGTCCGTTCACCGGTTCGTATCGGGCATCCGGGCCCCGATGCAAAGTTCGCCGCCGACTGGCCAAAAACCAAGCAATATGCTACTGTTTGTTGCCATGAACCTTTTATTCCCAATGACTGCCATCATATCGATGCGTTGCAAACGCTGTCAAGCCGATTCGCGCCCGGGGCGAGCAAGCACTTCCCCGCCGGCAGGGTGATGGCCGACTGGAAATGGCTCACGTGGGCGTTAAAGGTTTCCGGGAGGCCGGAAAAAAGCGAATCGCCCGCGGCCGCCGCCGTGGTTTGAATGGCTACCGTTCCAAATTCCGGTCCATTCGGGTTGAAACCCGCACGGCCGCCCAGTGCCTGAGCGAGCAACTGGTGCC
>JBJKPT010000704.1:0-2440 GCA_046706045.1 Desulfobacterales bacterium | reverse complement strand
GGTGTAGCCCATGGCCTTGAAAAGGGCCCGGTGGGGGGCCCGCTCGATACCGCGTTTGACGTCGTCGCTTTTCATCCCTTCTCCTTTGTCGAAATTTGTCAAAAAAAAACCGTTATCAGCGGGAGGGCTGATAACGGTCTTTTGTCTTTCGTCTGCGATATCGCTAGGCCATTATTATCCCCCCCGCCCCGCTGCCGCCGAGAATGGCCGCAACGAGGATGATAATAAGTACGAGGATGCTAATCATGGCGTTGAACATGGTGCTTCCGATTCAGGTGGTTATGTTTGATCGCTAACACCGGTCCGATCGGGCTGTCAAGACAAAAAATCCCGTCACGGATCTCGCGTGTCTGCGCCGCCGGCGGCCGTGCGTTCGAGGACGGCTTCCCGGTGGCCGCATTCGCGGTTGCGGCAGGAAAGAAAAGTGCCGTCCCGTTTTGTCGATTTCTCTACCAGAAACGGTGCGTTGCAGACCGGGCAGGGCTTTGCCACCGGCTTGTCCCAGATCGCGAAATCGCAATCCGGAAACCGGCTGCACCCGTAAAACAGCTTTCCCCGTTTGCTCTTGCGTTCCATCAATTCCCCGGTACAGCCCGGCTGCGGGCAGCGGACACCGGTCGCCGTGCCGCCGCCTGGGCCGCCGTTGACCGATTGGGTGGTTTTGCATTCCGGGTATCCGGTGCATGCCAGGAACGGTCCGAAGCGGCCCTGCTTGATGACCATGGGACGGTTGCAGTGGGGGCAGGTCTTGTCGGAAACCTCTTCGGCGGGGAGTTCCACGGGCTGGATCGTGCCTTTCTCGTCCCGGGTGTAATTGCGGGTGTAGTGGCAGTCCGGGTACCCGTTGCAGGCGAGGTAGTGACCGTTTTTACCCAGCTTGACGTGAAGTTCGTGCTGGCCGCAGGCCGGGCACGTGATGCCGGTGGGCAACCCGACGCCCCGCATGCTGAGCATCTCTCCCGTCGCTTTTTTCAGGGCCTCTTCAAAGGATGCGTAAAATTGCGTCAACAGGCCCAGCGCGTCCACTTCGCTGGATTCCACCCGATCCAGGGAATCTTCCATGCGGGCGGTGAAATCCACATCCATGATTTCCGGAAAGTTTGCGACCAGAAGATCGTTGACGATGAAGCCGAGTTCGCTCGGGTGGAAAAATCCGCGAATCCGTTCCACGTAGCCCTTATCCCGGATGGTGGTCAGAATATTGGCATAGGTGCTGGGCCGCCCGATACCGTTTTCCTCCAGTTCCTTGACCAGGGACGCTTCGGAAAATCGCGGCGGGGGCTGAGTGAAGTGCTGTTTGGGCACCAGGGCACGCAGGGAAAGGGGTTCGCCTTCCACGAGGGGCGGGAGCTTCGTTTTGTGGCTTTCGGCATCGGTATCCGGCGCGGAGTCGTCTTCGGCCACCTGGTAAAGGGCCATGAAACCGGGAAACCGGACGCTGGAGCCGCTGGCCCCGAATCGGTACGCCCCGGCCTTGACCGTGACCGACTGCTGATCGATTTGGGCCGGGTTCATCTGGGAGGCGACGAACCGTTGCCAGATCAGCCGGTAAAGGGCCAACTGGTCTGGGGTGAGGTAGGCGGTCAGCTTATCCGGATCGTTGAAAACCGATGTTGGCCGGATCGCTTCGTGGGCGTCCTGAGCTTTTTTCGTGTTTTTGAAAAACCGCGGCCGGTCCGGAGCGTAGAGGTCACCGAAGCGCTCTCGGATCAGGGCGAGGGCTTCGTTGGCCGCCTCGGCCGAGATGCGGGTGGAATCGGTGCGCATGTAGGTGATGAGCCCCACTGGCTCGCCGCCCTTGATTTCGACGCCTTCATAGAGTTGTTGGGCGACGGACATGGTTTTTTTGGCGGAAAACCGGAGCTTCCGGATCGCTTCCTGCTGAAGCTTGCTGGTGATAAACGGGGGCAGCGGGTTGCGGTTGACGGTCTTTTTCTGGACTTTTTCGACGGTGAATGCCTTGCCATCGAGCTCGCCAAGGATGGCATCGGTCGCCGCCCGGTCCGGAATGTGGAGTTTCCGGTCGTTTTTTTTGGCCAGCTTCGCGGAAAAGGTCGGGGGGACGGCCCCGTCGAGATCCGCGGTGATCGACCAATATTCCTCGGACTGAAACGCCTGGATTTCGCGTTCCCGATCGCAGATGATCCGAACGGTCACCGACTGAACCCGGCCGGCGCTTAATCCCCCCTGGACCTTCCGCCACAAAAGCGGCGAGATCTGGTAGCCCACCAGCCGGTCCAGGATGCGCCGGGCCTTCTGGGCTTCGTATTTGTTGCTGTCCAGGATGGTGGGCTTGTTTATGGCTTCCAGAATGGCGTTTCGGGTCAGTTCGTGAAACAGGACCCGATGAAAACGGCGGTCCTTCTTTGCCAGGACCTCGGCCGTGTGCCAGGCGATGGCCTCGCCTTCGCGGTCCGGGTCCGGGGCGAGGAAGATCTCC
>JBJKPT010000703.1:0-16333 GCA_046706045.1 Desulfobacterales bacterium | reverse complement strand
GCAACAGACGGTGCCTCTTTTTTTATTGCCGGTCGCCATTCGAGGAGAAATTTGGTGCGGCGCTCACGGGACCGGTTGCCGCGTCCGGTCGAATGTGCTAAGCAGTGCCCATTCACAAACGGCTCTTTCCCGCGATTTCTGCGCCGGGCGCGTCGATTTGAATCCTCGAACCAGCCCCCTATCCCTGCGGTTCAAATCGTCCGCCCGCCTTGAACTCATGCAAAATCGCCGATTCGTGGACGCACACCCGGCAATGCCCGGCCACGTTGATCCTGCCGGCCGCTTCATCGGCCGGCCGGTTTTTGCGGAAAGCAATCGACCATGACGCGTCAAAAGCAAGGGTTCGTGCGGGGGAGCGTCCACCGGATCCTCAAACCCCCGGCCATGGCCATTCTCCTGGTGGCCGGGTTCCTGATGGAGGCCATGATCTCCGCCCCCATTGTGGTGATCTGCGTTCTTGACGGATGGTTCGGCACCGACTTCGATGCCGGCAGACATCGCTGGCGGCACGCCGACCCGGCGCGCATGCGTGTCCCGCATCCATAGCTCTTTGAACGTGCGGACGCCGTCGGCTTGGTAACGTGGCATGGCGGATCGAAAAATCTCACGAACGCCTTCGCACGGGCTTGAAAGGCGATGTCGCATTTGCCGATGGCGCCTGGTCCGACGGGATCATAGACATTTTTTTGTACATGGGTAGAGTAAACGCCGCGCGGTTTTCTCTACGGCGCCGGGGGACGGTATGGGCGGGGCGCATCATTTCCACCTCCTTGGCGACGACACGTTTTTTGCTGAAATGCTGCTCAATCATCCGGGCCACTGTCTCGGCCACCGGGTGCAATGCCTCGGAAGAAGTGTTTCCCGCATTACCGGCGACGAGTTGTAACCACCGGATTATTTGCGCCACAACCCGCATTGCTTCGACCAGTTCCACCCATTCATCGCCGATACCGACGCCCCGATCGTCGATTGCGCCCCTCACCGTTGAAGAAAATCCAAAAAAGATCGGCTGCGGCATTCATCCATTGAACGCGCGGTGGCCCCGGCCATCAAGGCAACGGTGAAACATTTTTACCGGTTTCATTGCGATCCGGGGCGGACCGACGAAGATATCGACGCCAACCTGCATATCGCCCGCCGACATGTCACCCACGCCGCGCCCTTTTGCTCCGCGATGCACCACGGGAGGGGCAGACATTTATGGTATGACCGTTACCATATGTAGCGGTTGGAAGGGCATCCACTACAATCGATTCCCCGCTTATTGATAAAAATACCTAAATATGCTTGACTTTACCACTTGCTAACCCAACAATTCGTCATCGTTGGGAAACAGAAACCCTGGCAGCCAGCGCGTGCCGTAAAATAAATATCTTGATTCTTTATCACCACCGTCGATGCGCTGGTGTTTCAAGAGGTGCCGACCGCCGTGCAGGAGCAAATCCTAGCCACGATGAAAGCCGTTGCCGCCCGCCGCGGGGAAATTCTCGCGGCGGGTTTGGTTGCGTTGCTGGTTGCGGGCGCGGTCGGCTGCGGAATCGGAGAAAAACTATCGGAGTTGAAGACCGGCGCCTATTCCGCTTTCGGTGCCAAACTCAACGTGGCGGTTCATATATCGCCCAACGCCAACCTGAACAGTCCGGTAGCCTTGGATCTAGTGATCATCTACGATCCCCAGCTGCTTTCCCGCGTGCTGGGGATGACGGCGCAGCAGTGGTTCGACCAGAAAGCGCAGATCCTTCGAGACTACCGGCAAGGCGAAGGACTCGATTGCTGGTCCTGGGAATGGGTGCCCGGTCAGGAGGTCGGCCGGTTGAAACTGCCGCTGGAGGCGACCGCCAAAGGAGCGGTTTTGTTTGCCCGGTATTTGACACCCGGCGCGCACCGCATTCGCATCGATCCGACCCAGGACATCGACATATTTCTGGGAGAAAAAACGTTTCATGTGCGGCCGATGTGATTGCCGTGCAAAGATAAATCGCTTTTTACAACGTTTGCGACGTCTTCCATTTGGAAGGGCATGCCCGGAACGGGAACGTTGACCAAGAGAGCTGGGAAAAAGAATATGACCACGGCTTACGACTTGCCGGACGCCATCCAATGGCACGAGGGGATGCTCCTCTCCCCCCAACATTTTCAGCAGGCGGCGCTGCGAAACGAGATCCTGTTGGATTACCAGCTATCCATGACCGCCGCCTATCATTGGGGCGTCCATGAGCTGGAGATCGACGATCATTTGCTCATGGAGGGCATTTTCCGGGTCATCGGGTTGCAGGCCGTCATGCCCGACAATCTTGTCGTCTGCGTGCGCTCGAGCACGGAGGCGCCTTTGGAGACGGATTTGACGGCCCATGCCGATGCCATGAAGGAAGGGCCGGTGACCGTTCACTTGGCGGTTCCGACCCGAAAATCCGGCGAAGACATCGCCAAGGGCGCTCTTGCGCGGTTTCGCTCCACCGAAGGCGAACCGGTCGCCGATGAAAACACCGGGGATGCGCCGTTGCGCATCCCGCGCCTGATTCCACGCCTGAGCCTGATCGTCGGCGACGCCCCGCCTCAAAAATACTGCACGTTTCCCATCGCCCGGGTCGCTTACCTGGACGAAACGTACCAGCGCACCGATTATCTGCCTCCGGTTCTGCAGGTCGAGCGGCGTTCGCCGATCGGCCGGATGTGTGCCGATATGGCCCGGCGCTTGAGGGAAAAAGCCGTGTTTTTATCCGAACGGCTTCGCTCGCCCGCCGCGGTGATGCGCGGGCCCATGCTGATGGGCACCAAGGCGATGATCGGCGGCCTTGTGACGGCGGTACCGGCCTTTGAAGCGTTGATCCAATCCGATCGAACCCATCCCTTCACGTTGTATCTGGCCCTTTGCCGGATCGCCGGTCAGGTGTCGGCCCTGGGCGGCAGCATGATTCCGCCGATTTTCCCTCCCTTTGATCACGATGATCTCAGGGCCTCCTTTGATCGGGTGGTGACCTATATCGGAAAGACGATCGAAGAAGGGATCCTGGAAACCCACTCGGCCGTTCCCTTCGAACTCAAGGCCGGAGCGTTTCGGCTCCGGATGGATGCCAAATGGCTGTCGGAAGATCACATCGTGGGCGTGAAGGTTCGATCGGGGGGCGCCGAGCAGGAGGTGCATGCCTGGATGAGCGATGCCCTGATCGGTTCGGAGCCGGTCATGGCATCGCTCAAGACCAAACGGATTCTCGGGGCCGAGCGTTTTCCCATCGAAGGCAGCGAGGACCTTATCCCCGTGCGGGGCGTCTATCTGTATTCCATTAAAAACGAATCGGAGTTCATCGTGCCGGGAGCGGAACTGGTGATTGAAAATCTGACCGAGGCGCGGCACCGCGCACGACCTTCGGACATCGTGTTGTATGTGCGCAACTAGTGGGCATTTGCGGGCCGGTGATGTTGCGCGCGTTCAAGACGTGCGGACGATTCGAACCGAAGGGGTGGCTGGTTTGAGAATTCAAGTCGAAGCGCCCGACGCGGAAACCGCCTGAAAGGGCATTGGTGGCTGGACACTGACCGAAAAGGGGGCGGATAAGCCGTATGCCGCCGATCAAACTGGAAGATTCATACCTGACCGATCAGTTCAATGACTTTTACCAAGAAGTCATTCGCATCAAACGGGATCTGCCGGCGATGACGGCCGCGGCCGTGCGGCAGAACCACCCCGAAGACGACCCGCAGGGGGCCGGCGCCACGACCGACACCATTCAGCAGCGTCTGCTGGCCCTGCTGGAAAGACAGGCACTGGACGCGGCCCGGCGAGGCGGCGAGTATGGCGTCGGCCTTTACAAGGAAGCCCAGTACGTGATGGCGGCCTTGGCCGATGAAATTTTTCTCAATGCCGAGTGGGTGGGTCGCAACGCCTGGAAAGCCAATCTTCTGGAAGAACGGCTTTTCGGCTCCTACGTGGCCGGTGAGCAGTTCTTTCAACGGCTGGAGCGGTTGCTCAAAGCCGGCGATGCGGCCCATACGGGGCTCGCACTCATTTACCTGACGGCCCTTTCCCTCGGGTTCAGCGGAAAATACCGGGACCGGGACGATGGCGGTCAATTGAATTTTTACCGCCGCCAGCTCTTTTCATTTATCTTCCACCGCAATCCCGATCTCATGAACGCCTCGCGGCGGATCTGCCCCGAGGCATACGGACACACCCTGGATCAGGGCGAAGGCAAGCGCTTTCCCCACATCGGACGCTGGGTGGCGCTTTTGGTGTGCATGTTCATCGGATACATCGTCATCGCGCACGGGCTCTGGATCCGTCTGACCGGCGACATGGCGACGATGGTGGGACAGTTTCTCAGATAGTTTCATTCAAGCGGCGATAAACCGCCCGAAGCGATGCCATGACGTGGACTCAGAAAGTCATCTCCGGCGTGCTACCGACCCTGCCGTACCTTCTCGTCGGCCTGTTTCTGGCCATTGTCGCCGTGCTGGTTGCCGCGATCATCGTGCTTTTATCGGCAAGAAACGCGGATGAAGAAGACGCCCCGCAAGGGGATGAGGCACCCCGGACATCCGGTGGACCGGCTGCCACCGCAGCCCCCGCCCCTCTGCGAGCACGCCGCCCCCCGCTGTCCGCCGGGCAGCTGAAGCGATCGTTTCGCAGGGCCACGCGGCTTTTGCGCGCTCACATGCCCGGGTCGAAGTTTCGCTACGACGTTCCATGGATTCTCATGATCGGCCAAGCCGGGAACGGCAAGACGCGGGCGCTGGCCGAAAGCGGGATGAGCCTGACCTTCGACCGGCCGGTTCAGGAAGGCCCTGAAGTCAAGGCACCGTTGAACTGGTGGTTCTTCGAAAAAGGCATCGTGCTCGATGTGGCCGGTGACCTCGTCCTTGATGCCGGGGGAAGCGGGCACAACCGGCACCTGTGGCGGCTTCTGATGCGACAACTTCAGAAATACCGCCTGGAACGCCCCCTGGATGGCGTGGTGTTGACCGTTTCCACCGAAGACATCCTCGATTCCGATCCAAACCGGTTGGCGGAAAAGGCCGAACATCTTCGGCTCCGGTTGGCGGAGCTGCAAAACCGGCTCGGGTTGTTGCTTCCGGTCTATGTGGTGGTGACCCAGTCAAACCGGATCGAAGGGTTTGAAGATCTCTGCCGCGTCCTGCCCGGATCCATGACCGGAAACATGGTCGGCTGGTCAAGCCCCTATGGCGTGGATACGGCCTACAGCGAGGATTGGGTCGACCAGATCGATCCGTCCGTGGGCCACAACATTTCTCTGCTGCAGTACGAATTGTTTACCGAGGGCATCAATCCGGCCCACACCGACGGGGTGTTTCTCTTTTCTGAAGCCCTACGCGGCCGGATGCAACCGGTGCGCATCCTGCTCGACCGTCTTTTCAAACCCGGCGCCTATCACGAGTCTTCCATCTTCCGAGGGATTTATTTCTGCGGTGAAGGCTATCCGGAGCCGCCGAGCGACCGGCGTCGAACGTTTTTCCTGCGCGATGTCTTTGAAAAGTTGGTCTTCCCGGAATTCCGTCTGTCGCGGCCCCTGCGCAAAACCCTGCTCTCCCGCAACCGCACGGTGCTGGCCCTGCAGTTGGCCGCGGTGCTCTTTTTCCTGATCGGCAGCATCGGGCTGTGGCAGGCATATCATCGGATCCAAAATCAGGTTTCCGACACCATGCCCGTTTTGAACCGGATCATTGCCGATGTCGGCACCCTGCGCAGCCGCTACGACATCAACGACAGCCAGGTGCTCTACCAGCTGCTCACCCAGAAGTCTCCCTTTGCGAGCAGCGCCGAGCACCTGTTGCGCAACCTGGGCCGGATTCGGCCGTTTGGCTCCGTCTTTTTCCCCTCGTCGTGGTTTGATCCCCTAAACGACAACAACACCGCGCTGATGACCGATGCGTTCGGCGAGATCATTCTCAAAGGTTTTTACTTTCAGCTGCACCAGCAGGCCAAGAAGGTCTTTCTCGATGCCGAACGACCGATCCCGCCCCAGCCCCTTCCGGACACGGTCCAGAACCTGACGGACACGCCCGAGTTCCAGCGGCTCCAGACCTTCGTGGAGAACCTCAAGCAGCTGGAATACTACATCGATCTGTACAACCGGTTGCCCCAGGCCGAATCCCTCAAACCCTTGGACGAGTTGTCCAAATTTCTTTTCGATATCGATACGGGCTTCCAGGCAAACACCTCTTACCGTCAATACCGGGCGACCCTGGCCGCCCTCCACGGATCCCGGCTGAAACGCTTCGATCCAAAGATATTCCAGCTGAAAACCCAGTTTTTCACCCTTCAAAAACTCACCAGCCAGTTTTACCGTCGCCTCTTCGACAACAACGAAGTCCGCGTCCACCGGGACGCGTTGGCGATCCAGATTGACCGGTTCGGCAGCAAGCGCCGAAGCGGCGATCAGGACAGCCATCAGATCGAAGCCCTTCTGGACGCCTATGCCCAGACGGAACACGTGCTCGGCGAGCAACGAAACGCCTTTTTGTTCAAGCCCGCGTTCGACATCGGCGAACCTTTTATCCAAATGCTCGATTCTCTCCGGCAACTCGATTTCGTTGGCAAGGATTTGATCGATAGCATCCGCCGGAATGGGGAGAAGCGGTTCCAGGCCCTCCGGGATGCCCTGAAGAATGAGCGGACGCAGCTGACGGGGTACATGCTGGCCCGCCGCGGAGGGGAGATCCTGCCGATGCTCTCGGCACGCACCCTTGGATTGAAAAAAGACCTGAACCAGTTGCTCGAAAATAACTTCATGGTGCTGGAACCGGTGGCGGCCACGGAGGTGAGCATCGATCCCACCTCGCCCATCCACTGGGATGCGGGGGTGCTGGCGGAGGCCGCCCAACTTTTCCAGCCGTATCAGTCGTTCCTGAGCCAGGACCTGGGCCATTTCGAGCCGGGCCTTCAGGACACGGTCTCGCGCATGGCCCGCAATGGGATCGAAAACCGTCTTCTCGATCTTCTGAGCCAGGCCGCTCAGCCCCAGGCCGCGACCGACATGGGTTACGGCATGCAGCAAAAAGAAAACGCGCTGCTTACCGAGATCCGGAATTTCAAGGCCGCCGCCCCCTCACTCGTCACCCTGTTTAACGATACGGACAAGCTCGATTTGCTCCGCTGCCAGCAAGCCCTCACATCGATTCTGGGGGTTCAGGTCGGACGCTTGCTCGAGGGGTGCGATCGCCTTCTCAATAACGATCATTTGTATACCCCCTGGGCCGACGCCATCGCGGGCTGGAACGGCGAGGCGGGCCTGGGGTATGCGGCGTTTCAGGCGGCGGACGCGGCGGAGCTTAAAAATTACCTGGCACTGCAGCGGGCGCGTGTCGTCTATCTGGCCGACCAGTTCGCCTCGCCGCTGATCGGGTTTCTCGACCAGGTTCACCTGCCGGCGCAGCAGGTCGACGAGGAGCGTATCCGGTACCGTTGGCGCCACATCATCGATGAACTGGGAAAATACCGGGACAAGAAACCGAATAACACCGTCGGTGAGCTGGAATCCTTCGTGATGTTCGGGATGAACGAGATCACATCGAGCAATTTCCGGAAGAAAATGACACCGGAGGTCCTCACGGCCCGCTCGAGCGATTTTTTCCTGATGCAGCGAAACCAGCTGCGCCGGATGGTCTACGATCGCTGCCAGCAATTGGCCTATGCCAACGTCGTGGATCGCTACCGGATGATGGAAACGGTATTCAACACGCGGCTGGCGGGACGATTTCCCTTTTCGGCCGCCGACGCGCCGACCGACCACACGGCCGACCCCGCCGGCATCCGGGAATTTTATACGGTCTACGATGCCAATGCCGCCGATGTGACCGCCACACTGGGCCCTCTGGCTGCTTCGGAAAGCGACGTGGCCCCGGTTTTGGCTTTTTTGCGCCAGATGGCCGCCGTGCGCCGGGTGTTTGCCGGTTATCTCGGTGCCGGCAACAAGGCCTCCGCGTTTCCGGCCTTCACCGCGGTGGTGGATGCCCAGGGCAACCCGCAACCCCCGGTTCCCGGTTTCGATCTGGACATCGCCTTCCGGGTCAATCGGGCCAAGGAGGTCGGTGGAAACCAGATCATCGACTGGGCCCTTTCCATCGGGGATCAGGTGTTTCGTTTCGGGGGCGCCACCCATACCGGCCAATGGCAATACGGGCAACCGGTCCGCCTGGCCTTGCGATGGGCAAAGGATGCCCCCGAACATCCGGTGTTCGCCGGTGAAGGCAAGGGGATCCGGATCTCCGATGACACGGTACGTTATCGATTCGACGGACCATGGGCCTTGCTGCGCATGCTGGCCCGCTATCGGGTGTCGGCCGACGAGCTTGCCGATGAGGCGTCCCAGACGCCCCATGTCCTGGGTTTCTCCATCGACACCCGGGCTCGCGGTGCTGAGAATGCGAAGTGGGCCGTCACGACCCATGACCGGGTGTTTATCCGCATTACGTTGATGACGTCGGGAAAGGAAAAGCAGGTTCTGGTGATGCCGTATTTCCCGCGAGCGGCCCCGATCCTGGATACCACCGCCGCGCCGGTGGTGCCATGATCCGTTCAACCCATCGCCTTTTGAAACATTGACGGTTTGGGGGGACTTCCACCCCGTCGGAGATCAGCGCATGAGCGAAGACACGCAAAATACGAAAAATCCGGCAGGGCCCGCCGGGAACCCGGGCGCGGGAGCACCGGTCGAAGGTGCGGGCGGTGCCGGCGGCGGGGATCCGGCCGGCGGTGTGGCCCTTGATTTCGATCGGTTGCTGGCGTCCATCTCCCGGGAACTCCCGGTTGGGGACTACCTGATTTACGAAGGGACCTACGATCGAATCCGCGAGGCACGCCGGGCCGATGACCCGTCGCTGCCCCAGGGCGTCTGGGAACGGGAGCTCAAACGGGCCGACTGGAAGCAGGTGGCCGAGCTTTGCATCGATGCCCTGGAAACGCGCACCAAGGACTTGCAGATCGCCGTCTGGCTTCTGGAGGGGTTGATCCATCTGGACGGGTTTTCCGGTTTGCGCCTCGGCCTGCAGCTGATTCTGGAGCTGAGCCAGACCTATTGGGACACCATCCATCCCGGGCAGCCGGGGATCGATCTGGACTCGCGCATCGCCCCGCTGATCTGGCTGAACGAAAAACTTTCGGTTCAGCTCAAATTCTGCCCGGTCACCCATCCCAAGGCCGTGGACGCGGTGGTTTATACATTTGCCGATTGGGAACGGGCCAATGCCCAGGATACGGGGACGGCCAAGGACAAACGCCCCAAGGAACAAACGGCCGAGATCGACACCTCGTTGACGCGGGCCAAGTTTTTAAGCTCGGTGATGTTCACCTCGCGGCGGTTTTACGAGAAGCAATACGCGGATATCGACCGGGCCCTGGAAAGTCTCGCCGTGCTCGGGGAACTGCTCGACGAAAAATGCGGTCCGAGTGGACCGAGTCTCAAGTTGTTCCGGGACACCCTGGAAGATATCCTTTCCCTGGCCGACCGTTTCATCAAGGACAAGGCCGAAGAGGTCGTATCCGGTTCCGGCCTGGCCTCGGAGGGAGTCCCGGACACGGACGCCGCCGGCTACGCCTTCCGTCAGGGCGACGACATGAAATACGTTTCTTTATCCATCCGAAGCCGGGCCGAGGCGTATCGGATGCTTTCCGAAGCGGCCGATTACCTGATGATTCACGAACCCCACAGCCCGACCCCGTATCTGGTCAAACGGGCCGTGGGATGGGGACACATGTCGCTGACCGAACTGCTCCAGGAACTTGTTAACGACGAAAAGGATCTCAAGCTCATCTTCAATCTGCTTGGCGTGAAATCCTGAGAAATCCGGAAATATCGTTGCGTCGGCGCCGTTTCCTTCGCCCGGCTTTTTCAGAGATCTTTGTTTCGGACAGCGATTTGGTTTGTATGGCTTATATGGAGATCCCTTTTCATCAACCCATAACGCACGAAGGAGATCGTCATGGCAGAAAGCACGCAACACAAATTGGACCGAATCCGCCCGCCACGGGTCCAGATCACTTACGATGTGGAGATCGGGGGCGCCATTCAGATGAAAGAACTGCCGTTTGTCGGCGGGGTTCTTGCCGATCTGTCCGGTATGCCCGAGGACCCGTTGCCCCGTGTCAAGGACCGAAAGTTCGTGGAAATCGATCGGGACAACTTCAACGATGTGCTGGCATCCATCAAACCCCATCTTTCCTTTCTCGTCGCGAACAAGCTGACCAATGACGGCAATCAACTCAAGGTGGACCTTTCCTTCAACCACATGGACGATTTCAATCCGGTCAACGTCCTCAAACAGGTGGCACCGTTGCGCAAACTCTACGAGGCCCGTCAGCGGCTCTCCGACCTGCTGACCAAGCTGGACGGCAACGACGACCTGGATCGGCTGCTGCAGGACGTCCTTTCCAGCACGGAGAGCATGGAAGAACTCAAGACCCTGACCGGGGCCGCGGCCGAAGCCGCCCCCCCTGTCGAGGCACCGGCTGAACCCGAGGCGTAGCGCAAGGGATGCATCCATTGGATGATGGCTGTTTTTTGCATGAATCAAGGAGGACATCATGGCCGAGAACGAAACCAAGGAACAAGCAAGCGGTGAGGCAAGCCAAGCCAAGGAATTGAGCCTGCTGGATAAAATCGCCATGGAAGGCAACATGGCCCGCGATGAATCCCAGATGCCCTATGCCCGGGACCTCATCGGCGAATTGGTCACCCAGATCATGGATGAAGGCATGACGGTCAGCACCGACACGGCCGCCATGATCAACGCGAGGATCGCCCAGATCGATCAACTCCTGACCGATCAGTTGAACGAAATCATGCATGCCGAGCCCATGCAAAAACTGGAAGGTTCGTGGCGGGGGCTGCATTTTTTCGTCATGAACACCGAGACCGGTCCGATGCTCAAGCTGCGGCTGCTCAACATCACCCAGAAAGAACTTCTCACCGACCTGGAAAAGGCCGTGGAGTTCGACCAGAGCCAGTTGTTCAAGAAGGTCTATGAGGAAGAGTACGGCACTTTCGGCGGCTACCCGTACACGATGCTCGTGGGCGATTACGAGTTTGGCCGCCATCCCCAGGACATGGCCCTGTTGGAAAAGCTTTCCAACGTGGCCGCCGCGGCCCACGCGCCATTTATCGCGATGGCCAGCCCGAAGCTCTTCGACATGAGCGCGTTCACCGAACTGGGGATTCCGCGGGACCTGTCGAAGATATTTGAAAGCGCCGAGCTGATCAAATGGCGCTCATTCCGGGCCAGCGACGATTCCCGGTACGTGGCCCTGGTCCTGCCGCACATCCTCATGCGGCTTCCTTACGGCGCCGAGACCGTTCCCGTGGAAGGGCTGGCGTTTGAAGAGGACGTCGACGGCCGGGATCACGGCAAGTACCTGTGGGGCAACGCCGCCTATGCCCTGGCGCAGCGGGTTACCAACGCCTTCGCGAAGTACAAGTGGTGCGCGGCGATCCGCGGTGTCGAGGGCGGCGGTCTCGTGGAAGGCCTGCCGACCCACACCTTTCTTACCGATGAAGGCGACATCGCCCTGAAGTGCCCGACGGAAATCGCCATCACCGACCGCCGGGAAAAGGAACTCAACGATCTGGGCTTTATCTCCCTGGTCCATTGCAAGGGAACCGATTACGCGGCCTTCTTCGGAGGGCAGACGACCCAGAAACCGAAGATCTACGACACGTCGGCGGCCAATGCCAATGCCCGGATTTCCACGGTTTTGCCTTATATCCTGGCCGCATCGCGGTTTGCCCATTACATCAAGGCGATCATGCGCGACAAGCTGGGCAGCTTCATGAGCGCCGACAACGTGTCGGTATTTCTCAACCGTTGGATCGGCAACTATGTCCTTGGAAAAGACGATGCCGGCCAGCAGATCAAGGCCCAGTATCCGTTGCGCGAAGCGCGGGTGGATGTTAAGGAAATTCCTGGAAAACCGGGGTGTTACAATGCAGTGGTCTTTTTGCGTCCCCATTTTCAACTGGAGGAACTGACCACTTCCATCCGGCTCGTGGCCGAGCTGCCGCCGCCCGCCGCGTGATGCCTTGCGGATTACCGGACCCGATCCCGGGCGGTGCCGGCTTCGCGCCCGCATCGCCCGCGACCCGGCCAAATCATTTCGGCCCGTTTCCGGGATGCCGGAGCGGCCCCATGACCAGAAAGGAATGTTGCCATGGCTTCCAACATGTATATCAAGTTTGACGAAGTGACCGGCGAGGCGACCGACGCGAACCACGATAAATGGATCGAACTTCTCTCCTGGAACCACGGATTCTCCCAGCCGGCGTCTCCGGTGCGTTCTTCCCAGGGGTCGACCATCGAGCGGGCGAGCCACCAGGATTTCAATTTCACCAAGTATCTGGATTCCGCCACCGACGACCTCATCGGGGCATGCTGGAAAGGGACGCAGTTTGAGAAAGTCACCTTTGAATGCTTCAAATCCGACGGGGCCAACCAGCCCATCAAGTACCTCGAGGTCGACATGGAGGATGTGATCGTCGCCAACTTCAGCATCTCGGGCGGGCCGGGCGAACTGCCCGTGGAAAACATCTCCCTGTCCTACAGCAAGATCAAGTACATCTACGATCCGAAGGACAAGGGGGACGGCTCGTTGAGCGACGGGGTCCAGCCCATCGAGATCGATCTGAAGACCAATGCGGTGAACTGACGGTGTCGGTCACCGCCCCGATCCCGCGATGGCCGGCGGATTCGCCGGCCATCGCCATCCGACCCGCCGCCGGATGGTCCCGACATGTTAGGAGTCTTCGATGCCCCTTCGATCCCGTTCACCGTTTCGTGCCCGCGCGTCGCTCATCGACCGCCTGATCGACCCGTTGCCCCAGGTGACCCGGGAGGTCCGCCCGCTTCGAACCCTGACCCGAAAGCAACTCAAGGAAGCGATCCGCCGCGACCTCTCGTGGTTGCTGAACACCCGCGTGGCCCGGGGCGCCCGGTTCTTCGACCGGACGGAGCTTACCGTGATCGATTACGGCATTCCCGATTTCGGCACTTACCACACCCTCAACGAGACCGATCAGAAGGTGCTCCTCCAGCGGCTCATCCGGGCGATCTCCGCCTTCGAACCCCGGTTGCGGAACGTACGGGTCGGTGTCGAGCCGCAAACGGTGAACGAGCGGACGGTCCGGTTCGTGCTGGACGCGGTCATCGTCGTCGAGTCGGTTCGCACGCCGGTTTCGTTCATGACGGTGCTCCAGGACAAGACCGGCCAGGTGGAGGTCCATGAACACGCATAACGATGCCTTGCTCGAATACTACAAGCGGGAGTTGACCTACCTGCGCAAGATGGGCCAGGCGTTTGCCGAACGTTACCCGAAGGTGGCCGGCCGGCTGGAACTGGGTATGGACCAGTCTCCGGACCCGCACATCGAGCGGCTGATCGAGTCTTTTGCCTTTTTGACGGCGCGGCTTCAGTACGATCTGGAAAGCGAATTCCCGCGGCTGTCGACGGCACTTCTGGAAAATCTTTACCCCCAACTGGTCAACCCCGTGCCGGCCATGACCGTGGCGGCTTTCGATGCGGATCCGACCCAGGGGAAACTCACCTCGGCCCACCGGATACCGGCCCACACACCCCTTTCCGCCCAGACCCACCAGGGGCAGCTCTGCCGGTTTCGGACCTGCTACGCCGTTGATCTCCTCCCGCTGGTCGTCGAGTCGGCCCTGTTCGAGTCGGTGGATCGCTATGAATTTCTGGACGCCCTGCCCGGGGTGGCATTGGTGCTGCGCCTGCGGCTGCGCAGCCTGACCGAACCGATGCAGACGCTTGGATTCGATCGGCTGCGGTTTTATCTCCATGGGGACCGGATGCTCGTCTACGCCCTTTACGAACTTTTGTTTAACCACGTGCTTCGGGTGGCCGTGATCACCGAAGAGGGCGGCCGGCCCCGCTGGCAACCGGCCGATGCCATCCAGCCCGTCGGGTTTTCGCCGGAGGAAGCGGTGTTGCCCTATCCGCCGAACGCCCACCCCGGATATCGGCTTTTGCAGGAATTTTTCACCTTTCCGGAGAAATTTCTCTTCATGGATTTGCGGCTCGGCGCTCTGCCCGAGGCGGCCCAAACCGCGGATCTTATCTTTTGCCTGGACCAGATGCCGGCCGGCCGGTTGACCGTGGACGAAAAAACCTTCCGCCTGGGGTGTACGCCCATCATCAACCTGTTTCCAAAAACCACGGAACCGGTGCGCATCGACCACCGCCGCTACGAGTACCGTTTGAACCCGGACAAACGGCGGGAGAAGATCACCGAGATCCATTCGATCCGTTCCGTGACCGCCACTTCCGACGAGCGCCAGACGGAAACGGCGGTGGAAAGCTATTTTTCCCTCAATCACGCGGCCCAACACCCGGATCAGCGCATCTTTTACTACTGCCGTCGTCAGCCCACCGGCCGGCGGGACCTGCCTGGGACGGAAATGTTTCTGAGCTTCGTGGATCTCGATTTTTCACCGGCCCGGCCGGCGAGCACTTCCGTCTTTGCCCACGCCTTGTGCACCAACCGGCGGCTGGCCGAGGACCTGCCGGCCGGAGCCATGTTGCAGCTCGAGCAGGCCGCGCCCGTGGCCGAGGTCACCGCGCTGGCCAAACCCACGGCCCAGCTCGTGCCGCCCCTTGACGGGGCGGCCCTCTGGCGCCTGATATCGCATCTGTCGCTGAATTACCTCTCCTTTTCCGACGGGCCCGACGGGCTGGGCGCCCTGCGTGAAATTCTTCGACTTTATTGTTTTTCCGATCATCCCGAGGTGCTCCAGCAGATCAACGGCATTCGTGAGATGACCACCGAACGGGTCGTTCGCCGGACCGGTTCGGACGGATGGCGCGGGTTCAGCCGGGGGTTCGAAATCGCCCTGAGCCTGGACGAACGTCTCTACGTCGGCAGCAGTGCATTTTTGCTGGCCGCCGTGCTCAACCGATTTTTCCCCCTCTATGCGGGGATCAACACTTTCACCCAACTGGTGCTGCGCAGCGCACAACGTGACGGGGAGTGGAAACGATGGCCGCCCATGGCTGGGGAACAGATCGTCGCATAGTGCAGTCGCTCTTCGAGGAGGCCCACCGTTTCGGATTTTTCCAGGCCGTGAGGCTCATGGAGGCGCTCTTCCCGGAGCGCATACCCATGGCCGAGGGATCCGAGCCGGACAAGGAGCCGGTCCGGCTGGCCTCCTGGGTGAGCCACGCCTTCCCGGCCAGCGAGGTCCAGGACATCGACCCCGGCGCAGACGGCCGCGCGCCGGCGCGGATGCTCGTCAACATCATGGGCCTTGCCGGGGTGACCGGTCCCCTGCCGGCCGTCTATACCGACCTCATCCTGGAACGCTCGGTCCGCAAGGACACGGCCTTGCGTGACTTTCTCGACATCTTCAACCACCGCCTCTTGTCCCTGTTCTATCGATTGCGAAAGATTCACCGGATCGGCCTGGCCCGCCAATCTCCGGAACGCGCCACCTTCTGCCGTTATTTTTATTCCCTGATAGGCCTCGGCACCCCGGGCCTCCCGGATCGCATGTCCGTGCCGGACCGGTCCCTTCTCTTCTATACCGGTTTGATCGCCCAGCACCCCCATTCCATGTGTGCCCTGACCACCCTGCTTTCCGATTATTTTCAGGTGCCGGTGGCCGGCCGGCAAATGGTCGGCCGGTGGTTTCCGATTGCCGCGGATCAGTGGACACGGATCGGTGACCTTTACGGAGCGAATCATCGGCTCGGCCGTAACGCCACGCTGGGCCGCCGCTTCTGGGACACCGGAGGGGGATTCGAGCTCGTTCTCGGCCCCTTGGCCGGGGATGATTTTTTTCAATTTCTGCCCTGTGGCGATGCCTATGGTGCACTGGAGGAATTGGTGCGTTATTATGTGGGGCCGGAATTCGAATGGGACCTGCGGCTCCGGGTTCGGGCCGCGGCCGTTCCGGCCGCACGGCTCGCACGGCATGGAGCCGCGGACGGCTGCCGGTTGGGATGGTCAAGTTGGCTCAATTTCCGGCCCGGACGCCGGATCGACGGGGAGCTGCGGATCCGGCCGTCGCTGCTTGACCGGTTGGCCGCAAATTACGGGATCGATTACCGGCAGCGGCCGGGGGAGGTAACGCCGTGAGCTTAAGCCTTCAGTCCCTGATCGATAAGCTCAATCCGGTCTGCCGTCGCGGGCTGGAGGAGGCGGCACAGTTTTGCCTTGCCCAGACCCACTACAATGTGGAAGTGGAGCATTTTCTGCTCAAACTGATTGCGCTGCCCGAAACCGATGTTCAACACATTCTGGGCTATTACGATGTCCGGCCGGCCGAGGTGACCCGTGAGCTGACCCGGGCCGTGGACCGGTTCAAACGCGGCAAC
>JBJKPT010000702.1:0-10225 GCA_046706045.1 Desulfobacterales bacterium | reverse complement strand
ACCCTGGCCAACACGTGCACAGCCCTCGCTTTAGGAAATTCGATTGGAAAACGCTGAATCGATGGGTAAAGTCGATGATACGATTTGGGTCATACCAGATTGCCGACGGCCGGGCAAGCATCTCGGCACTGGAATTTGCCGGATTTCATGGAATAAACGATGCAGATGCCTAAAAATAAGGGCGTCTGATGGCCGTCTTCCGAGTCTGGTTTGACTTTTTCCACCCGATTGATTAGAACCCGAGATCATTTCGCGATGGCGCGTTTTCGGCCCCGCGTCCCGGAAAGGGGATTTCAATACCGCATCATGATAAATTTGTTCAGACAACGCACCCTCGCCAAGACCGCACGGTGTTCGGGCGTGGGGGTGCATTCCGGCCGCCGGGTCGATGTGATCATCCGTCCCGCGCCGATCAATCACGGCATCAAGTTCGTTCGAACCGATTTGTTGAACCACCCGGAGATTTCGGCCCATTTTAACATGGTGGTCGATACGAGCCAGGCCACCGTCATCGGCAGCGACGGATTCATCGTCAGTACCATCGAGCACCTGATGGCGGCCTTTGCCGGCCTCGGGATCGATAACGCGCGGGTGGAATTGAACGGACACGAGATGCCGATCATGGACGGCAGCGCCGGTCCGTTTGCCGAGTTGTTGTTATCCACGGGGGTCCGGGAGCAGGAAGGCACCCGGTGCCTGTTTGTCGTTAAGGCGCCCATCGAAATCGAGGAAAACGGAAAATTTGTCGGGATCTACCCCTGGCCCAACCTGCGCATCAGTTGCACCATCGAATACCCGCATCCCCTGATTCGGAACCAGAGCATCGATCTGGACATCACCGCCGACACCTTCGCCGCCGAGATCGCACCGGCCCGCACCTTCGGGTTTCTTCACGAATACGAATACATGAAACATTACGGGTTGGCCCAGGGGGCCTCTCTGGACAATGTGGTGGTCATCGACGAAGACAGTGTGCTCAATCCCGGAGGGCTGCGTTACCCCGATGAATTCATTCGGCACAAAATACTCGACTGCCTCGGCGATTTTTCCCTGCTCGGCATGCCCGTCGTCGGTCATATCAAAGCCGTGAAATCCGGCCATGCATTTAATCATGCTTTCCTGCGCACGTTCTTCGACCGCCGGGACGCTTGGGACACCGTCAGCTCCTGTCCGGCGGCCATCAATGCCTGCGATTTCGGGAAACAGCTTGCCATTTCATCCTGATTTCGTTACAAAAAATTTGACCTGAGAAGATGTTGCCCACTGCCCCAAAGGCAACGGGACGAAATCCTTTCACGGCATCGCCAACGCCTATGAAGACATCGGTCGCCCTTGTTTTTCTTTGTGTGGTCCTGGTTGTGACCTTCGCCCCGGCCCCCTTGCCGGCCGCTCAAGACGCCCGCCTGACCGATGTGATCATCACCAACACCCAGAAAGACCTGTTGCTTTACATGACGGTGGAAGGGGCCTTCACCAAGGAGATGCAGGAGGCGGTGTTGAGTGGGGTCCCAACCACGTTTTCTTTTTTGGTCGATCTTTACCAGGTGCGGCATTTCTGGTTCGATCACAGCATCGCCTCGCGCCAGGTGACGCATACCATCAAGTACGATAAGCTGAAGAAAGTGTTCATCGTCCAGCGCTCCTGGGATCCGGATCCCCAGGTGACCCAGTCCTTTGAAGAGGCCAAAAAGCTGATGTGCGAGGTCGACAGCCTGAAAATCGTCGCCTTAAACCGGCTGGAGAAGGGGGTCCACTATCAGATGCGCGCCAAGGCAGAGCTAAACAAGCGCACGTTGCCGTTCAATCTGCATTACGTGTTGTTTTTTATGTCCCTGTGGGACTTTGAAACCGACTGGTACACCATTGATTTCGTGTATTGACCATCGTGGACCCGCATCCCGGCCAACCCATGCAATCGCCCGTCGCCCTACCCTCACCCCCGCTGTCCCCCGAAGAACGGCGCCGCCGTAAACGGGAGGGGATCATCAGCATCATCATCATCCTGGTGGTGACCCTCTTAACGTATGCCGAAAACCGGGTCATTCACCTGGGTGCCGGTATTCCGGTCTCCAACACCGTGTTGATGTTCATTCTCATCAACATCAACCTGTTGTTGCTCATCTTGTTGATTTTTCTTGTTTTTCGAAACCTTGTCAAACTGCTCTACGACCGCCGGCGCCGGGTCATGGGCGCGAAACTCAGGACCCGGCTGGTGGTTGCCTTCATCGCCCTCACCCTGCTGCCGACCATCGTGCTGTTTCTTTTTTCCATCGGGTTCATCACCACCAGCATCGATTTCTGGTTCAACGTGCCCATCGATCAGGCCCTGAACAACTCCTTGCGGGTGGGCCGGAGCATTTACAACCGGGCCGAGGCGAACAACCGTTTTTTTATGGAACGGGCCGCTTACCAGATCCGGCGGCGAAAGCTGCTGGCACCGGAAAACCGTAAGAAATTGAACAACTACATCCAGATCGTCCAGCGGGCCTTCAACGTCAACGCGATTGAGATTTACGACACCAACGCCCACCGGATCACCTATGCCCTCTCACCGGAACTCGAGGAGGTGGACTTTCCGGCCATCACCCCGGAACGGCTGCTCCGGGAGATGATGCCCAACGGGGTGCGCACCATCACCGACAGCCTCACCAACGGCGAAATGGTGCGCACCATCGGGACCATTCCCTTTGGCTCGCCCCTAAACGATGCCGATGCCTTCATGACCATGGGTACCCTCATCCCACCGGCCATGTCGGAAAACCTGCGCTCGATCTCCCGGGGCTTGGAGGAATACGCCCAGATCAAGCTCTTGAAGAAACCGATCCAGGTCTCCTACCTGATCACCCTGTCCATCGTCGGCTTGCTGGTCGTCTTTTGCGCCATCTGGTTTGGCTTTTACATGGCCAAAACCATTACGATTCCCATTATGGAACTGGCCGAAGGCACCCGTCGGGTGGCCGAAGGTGATTTGCGCTTCGCCATCGCGGAGGTGGCCGATGACGAGATCGGCAGCCTGGTCGATTCATTTAACCGCATGACCCGGGATTTGCGCACGAGTCGTGAGCAACTGGAGCTTTCCGCACGGATGCTGCGGGACCAGAACGTGGAGATCGAGGAAAAACGGCAGTTTCTGGCCGTCGTCCTGAAAAATGTCTCCGCCGGTGTCATCACGCTCGACGCTCAGGGCATCATCTCAACGGTGAACACCTCGGCGGAAAAGATGCTCAAAATCGACGGGGCAAGGGTCATCGGCCGGATTTACAAGGTCATCCTCCGGGGCGAATACCTCAAGCAGGCCGAGGCGGTCATCGCCCGTCTCACCCATTTGCCGAGCGAGACCGCGGAGTTGCCCGTACGGATCACGGTTTCGGGCCGGCCCCGCAGTTTTCTTTTTTCCGTCAGCGCGCTGACCGATGAGATCGGCAATCACATGGGCATCGTGGCCGTATTTGACGACCTGACGGAGCTCGAACGGGGCCAGCGCATGGCGGCCTGGCGGGAGGTGGCCCGCCGCATCGCCCACGAGGTGAAAAACCCCCTGACCCCCATCTCGCTTTCGGCCCAGCGGCTGCGCCGTAAATATGCCGTAAACCTCAACGATCCGGTCTTCGATGAATGCACCCGGATGATCATCGACCATGTCGAGTTGATCCGCAACCTCGTCAACGAATTTTCGGCCTTTGCCCGGTTTCCCACCGCCAACCCGTCACTGATCGAATTGCCGCCCCTGGTCGAGGAAAGCGTTGCGCTCTATCGGGAAGGCCACCCCGGGGTGAGCTTTGCGGTCGAGTTGCCCGAACCCCTGCCGAAACTCAACCTGGACCGTCAGCAGATCAAGCAGGCCCTGATCAATTTGGTCGACAACGCCGTTACCGCCATGAAGGCCGAGGGACGGATCTCCATCCGGATGACCCGCCACGATTCCCCGCGTCGGGTGGTTCTGGAGGTGGCCGACACCGGGCCCGGCATCTCCGATACCGATAAGGCCCGACTCTTTGAACCGAATTTTTCAACGAAAAAATCCGGCATGGGGTTGGGGCTCACCATTGTTAACTCCATCGTCACGGACCATCTCGGAAAGATCCGGGTCGAGGACAACGTGCCGAGGGGCGCCCGGTTCATCATTGAACTGCCGGTTTGAATTCCCAATTTCCATGCTTGCCGATTCGGCCGTAACCGGTTACATTCGCAGCGAATGCCGATGTCCATCCGCTGGCGGTCCGTTTACGTGATCTTTGCGCCGGGCGTTTCGATTTGAATCTTGGAAACATTGCGCCATTTCTCCGGTTCAAATCGTTCCCCGACCGCCTTGAACACGCGCAAAACCGCAGATTTTCGGATGGGCACCGGGCTAACCGCCAATTTTTGGAAAGGCGAAGTATTTGAAATGTTTCCATCCATTTTGATTGTCGACGACGAGCCGTCGATCCTCCTGTCGCTGGGAGGACTTTTATCCGACGAAGGCTTTGAGGCGCTCAGCGCCACCAACGGTTACGAGGCGTTGAAAATCATCGACGCCGAATCGCCGGACCTGGTTCTGCTGGATATCTGGATGCCCGGTATCGACGGCATCGAAACCCTGAAGGAAATCAAGCGCAGTCACCCGTTTCTTCCGGTGATCATCATCTCCGGCCACGGCACCATTGACACGGCGGTGCGGGCCACCAAATTCGGCGCCTTTGATTTCATCGAAAAGCCGCTTTCCATCGACAAGGTCATCGTTACCATCAACAACGCGCTGAACTTCCGGCGGCTGGAGGAAGAAAACCGGTACCTGCGCAGAAAGACCATCGAAAAGCACGCCATCACCGGCAACAGCCAGCCGACCCTGGAGTTGAAGAAACAGATCGCCATTGCCGCGCCACGGGACGCCTGGATTCTCATCACCGGTGAGAACGGCACCGGAAAGGAACTCGTGGCCCGCTCGGTGCACCAGTTGAGCTCCCGGTGCGACCAGCCCCTGATCGACGTCAACTGCGCGGCCATCCCCGAGGGCTCCATCGAAAGCGAGCTCTTCGGCCACGAAAAAGGGGCGTTCCAAGGCGCTGTCTCCCGCCGGCGGGGTAAATTCGAGATTGCCTCGGGGGGGACCCTGTTTCTCGATGAGGTGGGCGACATGAGCCTGAAGACCCAGGGGAAAATCCTTCGGGTCCTGGAGGAACAGCGGTTTCACCGGGTCGGCGGCAGCCGGGAGTTGACCTTGGACGTCCGGATCATCGCCGCCACCAACAAGGACCTGACGGCCGCAATCGCCGCCGGCACCTTCCGTGAAGAGCTTTACTACCGGCTCAACGTGATCCCCATCACCGTGGAACCGCTGCGTGCGCGCAAGGAGGATATCCCGATGCTGGTGGAGACGTTTCTGAAGGCTGCCGCCGCGGACAACCGCGAGCCGCCCAAGACCATCACCGAGGCTGCCTTGGAACGGCTTATGGCCTACGACTGGCCGGGAAACGTCCGGGAATTGAAAAACCTGGTCGAACGCATGGCCATCATGGTCGAGGCGGCAACCATCGACAGCGGGGATATCCCGTTATTGAAAAACGTGCCGGCCCCGAAGGTCGCAACGCCTTCGCACGGCGATCTCTTTGCCGTCGACGACCTCAAATCCGCCAAACGGGCTTTTGAAAAAGCGTTTATCCGACGCAAGTTGGAAGAGCGGGAGAACAACATCTCCCAGACAGCATCGGCCATCGGCGTGGCCCGAAGCTATCTCTACCGCAAGCTCAAGGATCGTTGAGATTCGGTGTGGGCACTACTTTGACCAAAGGCGGCATCCGTGTGATCGCCGGTGCCTGTCGCGGCCGCCGGCTGATCGTGCCCCGCGGCCGTGACACCCGGCCGACCGCGGACCGGACCCGGGAGGCGATCTTCAATATCCTGGGGGGGTGTGTCCAGGGTGCCGTTGTGCTGGATCTTTTCGCCGGCACCGGTGCGATGGCCATCGAAGCGGTGAGCCGTGGGGCGACCTCGGCGGTATGCATCGATTTCGGCCGACCGGCGATCGCGGCGATTGGCCGAAACATCGCGACCTGCGGGCTCGACGATCGGGTGCAGGTCATCGCCTGGGATGCGGGCAAAAACCTCCGGTGCCTCTCCCGCGTTCTTGCTCCCTTCGGGCTGGTTTTCATGGACCCGCCCTATGGCCGGGGGCTCGTTGCCGTCACCCTCCGGCATCTGGCCGCAAGCGGGCGGCTCGCCTCCGGCGCCACGGTGGTGGTGGAACACGACGCCGGCGAATCGCCCGAAGCGCAAACCGCTGGCTACGCGATCACGGACTCCCGGCGCTACGGAAAAACCCTTGTGACCTTTCTGACCCCTGTGCTATGAACCCCCGACATCGACTCGCCCCGTTTTTCCCGAAAGGATCTTTCGCCAATGGAAAGGATCGCCGTTTATCCGGGATCGTTTGATCCCGTCACCAATGGCCATCTCGACATTCTCAAACGCGGCCTCAACCTCTTTGATCGCATCATCGTCGCCATCCTCCACAACCCCACGAAAAATTCCCTTTTCACCGTCGAGGAACGCATGGCGCTGCTGCACACATGTCTTAAGAAATTCGATCGTGTGGAAGTGGACACCTTCAGCGGCCTGTTGGTGGATTATGCCGAAAAACGCGGTGCCCAGGCGGTCCTCAGAGGAATGCGTGCCGTATCCGATTTCGAGTATGAGTTCCAGCTGGCGTTGATGAACCGAAAGCTGAACCGGAACGTCCAGACGGTTTTTTTGATGACGGGGCTTCGTTGGATTTTCACCAGCTCGTCCATCATCAAGGAGGCCGCCCAATTCGGCGGCGATATCGAGGACATGGTGCCTCCGGAAGTGCTCCGGCAGCTGAACAAGAAATTCAACCGTTGAGATTCCTGGGTCGATACCGATGGATCTCTGGCAACTGCAGATCTTTTGCAAGGTCGTCGAGCTGAGAAGCTTTTCCCGGGCCAGCCATGCGGTCCATCTGTCCCAGCCGACGGTCAGCAGCCACATCAAGGATCTGGAAGCCCATTTCGGCTGTCGGCTCGTGGATCGGCTCTCCCGGGAGGTGGTCCCGACCAAGGCCGGGGCACTGCTCTACGAATACGCCAGGAAGATCATCGTCTTAAGGGACCAGACCGAGTCGGCCATGGCCGAATTCCAGGGCACGGTCCGGGGGCACCTGGTGGTCGGCGGCAGCACGATTCCGGGAGGCTACATCCTGCCCCGGCACATGGGTGAATTCTCCCATCGGCACCCGGAAGTCCGGGTGACCCTGGTCATTCACGACACCGAGGAGGTGATCGGCCGCATCCTCGACGGCCGCATGGAGATCGGCGTGGTCGGTGCCCGGGCCGATGACAAGCGGCTCGTGCAGGAGGTTCTTGTAGAGGACCGGATGAAGCTCGTTGTCCGCGGAGACCACCCCTGGTCGACGAAAGCACGGATCGACCTCGAGGCGCTTCGGTCCGAGCCGTTCATCGCCCGCGAAGACGGATCGGGGACCCGGACATCGCTTCTTTCCTCCCTTTCAAAGCAGAACATCACCTTCGACGATTTCAACGTCGTGGCCGAGATGGGCTCCACCGAAGCCGTGGTCCAGGGCATCCGCGGCGGTCTCGGGGTCTCGATCCTCTCGCCCATTGCCATCGAGGACGCATTGCGCGCCAAAAGCCTTGTGGCCCTGGATGTGGAGGGCATCGACCTGACCCGGCATTTTTACATCACCCATCACCGTCATCGTACCCTCTCCCCCCAGGCTCGAACCTTTCTCAAGTACTTGCAAGGGCTGATCCCGGCACTGCACGCTTGACGGCCGGGCGGATACCGGATCCGCCGGCGGTTTTTGAACGTGTCTTATCCGGCGTGGGGGCAAGCGCAAAAAAACGGCGGGGGTCCGGTTCGGGGATCAGGACTCTTGCCAGCCGTTTTCGCCGATAAGCTTGACGAAGCGGCAGCCGCCCAGGGAGGTCTGCTGGAAGCCGGTCGCGGTCCGATCGATTCGCACGAGATCCTGGGAATATTGGTTGCCCACGGGCAGGATCATCCGGCCGCCGATCACGAGTTGACCCACCAGGGTCTCGGGGATTTTCGGAGCTCCGGCGGTGATGACGATGGCATCGAAGGGAGCCTGATCCGCCCAGCCGATGGTACCGTCGGCATAACGGGTGACGATGTTGTGGTAGCGGAGTCGATCGAAAATGCGGCGGGCGCTGACCAGAAGCGCGTGAATTCGCTCGATGGTGTAGACCCGGTATGCGATTTCGGCCAGCACCGACGCCTGGTATCCGGACCCGGTGCCGATCTCCAGGACCCGATCATCCGGGCCGAGATTCAGGGCCTGGGTCATTTCCGCGACGATGAAGGGCTGGGAGATGGTCTGCTGCTCGCCGATGGGCAGGGGGTAGTCACCATAGGCCTGATCCATCAGGGCTTCGCTGACGAAGAGGTGTCGGGGAACCTTTCGCATCGCGGCCAGCACGCGGGCATCCGTGATACCACGTGCCTCGATCTGGCGGTGAACCATATCTTCGCGCTGTCGCTGGAATTTCGGGCTATCGGTTTCCATAGGGTGCGTGATCCTCTACCAATTCGGTCCCGGAGCGTCAAGCTTTGCATGGCCCGACCCCGTGGCCTGGGGTGGTTTTGTCGCCGTTTATTGCTTTTTGGCCCGCACCCGCCCATAGTTTTCACACGTCTCGGCCCCTTTTCGGTCCCGGCCGACGACAGAACCCCAGCCGCCCAAGGTCCCAATGGATAACGTCAAGCACCTGATCATCTCTTTGCTGCTCTCCCTGGGCATCGTTTTGTTCGGTACCATTGGCTACATGGTCATCGAAGGCTGGAACGCGTTTGATTCCCTCTACATGACCGTGATCACCATCTCCACCGTCGGCTTCGGGGAAGTCCATCCGCTGAGTCAAGCCGGTCGGGTCTTCACGCTGTTTCTGGTGATCATCGGAGTCGGGTTCGCCCTCTACGTGGCCGGCTCCATCGTGCAGTTCATGGTCGAGGGTCGGATTCGGGCCATTTTCGGGAGAAGAACATTGAAACGAAAGATTATGCACCTGAAGGACCATTACATCGTCTGCGGATACGGCCGCATCGGCCGGGTGCTCTGCGAACGGATCCGGAATCGACCCATCGATGTGGTGGTCATCGAAAAAGACGAGCGACGGGTGCCGGTGATGGACGAGGACGGCGTGCTCTACATCGCAGGCGACGCCACGGACGAGGCGGTCCTGACCGCTGCGGGGATCCTGCGGGCCAAGGGACTGGTGACCGTCCTTGCCACCGATGCCGACAACGTGTTTCTCGTTCTCACCGCCCGGCAATTGGCCCCGGAGCTCAGCATCATCACCCGGGCCAGCCGCGAAGGGGTGAAAAAACAGATGCTTGCCGCCGGCGCCGACCACGTGGCCTCGCCATACGAAATCGGGGCCATCAGCATGGCCCAGCGTATCATGCGGCCCACGGTCACCAGTTTTCTGGATCTTGCCGTCACCAGCAGCGATACGGCCATCCAGTTGGAGGAAATTCCCGTCGGCGCGCGTTCGCCCATGATCGGGGTGATGCTGAAAGACACCGGCATCCGTCAGCGGTTCAACCTGATCCTGATCGCCATCAAAAACGCCGCCGGCGAGATGCTCTTCAATCCGTCCTTTGAAAGCGTGATCCGGTCCGGCGATACCGTCATCGCCGTGGGGGAGCCGGAAAACCTCCAGAAGCTGGAAAAGATCCTTAATGCGTGAGGTTCGTGGCGCGTCAAATTTGTCTTGACATCTTGGGTCGGTTCCCGGTAGGTCATAATCCATGAAGAACGCATTGGAATTCACATCCGATCGGACCCTTGCGGTCGGAAGCAATCGCTGGTGGTGGCGCTATTCCGGTCGACCGGCCACCGGGCCCGGAGAGATCTGATTCTTCTCGGGGTAACCGTGGCGACCGTGGCGGCCGATCGCCACGGTCCTTTTCGTTTTCAAAGGGGGCCGTGGACAAAGATCCGCGGCCCCCTTTGACGTCCGTGGATGGACACGGACAGAGGATGGATGGGCATGAACATTCAGCAGTTTCCCGATCGTGAACGGTTTGTCGACCTGGCGGCGACGGCCAACGTCATCCCGGTCTGCCGCGAAATCCTCGCGGACACCGAAACGCCCGTTTCCCTTCTCCAAAAATTCAGCACCCCGACGGATACGCTTTTTTTGTTCGAAAGCGTCGACGGCGGGGAACGGTGGGGCCGGTACAGCTT
>JBJKPT010000701.1:0-1336 GCA_046706045.1 Desulfobacterales bacterium | reverse complement strand
CGATGTCGTCCGGCCCTATTATCACCGTAACTACCGCCCCGATGAAACCGTCAGCGTGGTCATCGGGGACGTGACTGCCGAACGGGCCCGGGCCGCGATCGCGGCCCGGTTCGGCACCTGGCGGGCCTCGGGTCCCAAGCCGGATCTGGATCTTTCACCGGTACCGCCCAACGCCCCGGCCGTGATCGACGTTCCCAACACGAGCCGCGTCCAGGATCGGGTGACCCTCGCCCAAACCCTCGGCCTGACGCGAACCAACCCGGATTACGATGCGCTGAACCTGGGGGATCATATCCTTGGCGGCGGGTTTTATGCCACCCGCCTGTTCCGGGAACTTCGGGAGGAAACCGGCCTGGTCTACAACATCTCGGTCGAAACCGATGCCGGAAAGACCCGGTCCCGGTACCGGATCGATTACGCCTGCGATCCGCGCAACGTGGGTCGGGTCCAAAACATCGTGGTGCAAAATTTAAAACGCATGCAGACCCAGCCGGTCAGCGCCGCAGAACTCCACCAGGCCAAAGCCATGCTGCTCCGAGAGATGCCCCTGGCCGAATCGAGCCTGCAGAGCATCGCCATGAGACTCATCGCCCGGTGGCACATCGGCCTTTCCCTGGACGAGCCGACCCGGGCCGCGCAGCACTACCTGGCGCTTACCGCAGGTGACGTGGAGGCGGCCTTTGCCAAATGGATCCGGCCGAAGGATCTGGTCCAGGTCACCGAGGGCCCGGCGGGCCGGTGAGGGATGAGACGGCCGGAAAGGGAATGCCCCGGCGTGAATCAGCCGGCACGGCCGTCGTCGCAGGGCGCATCGGCGTTGTCAAGGCGGGCGTGTTCGGCGGTGGACGCCGATCGGCAGGCGCTCTCGGCCTCGTCCGCATCGACCCGGACCATGGGCTTTCCGCAACATTCCGGAATCTCGCTCGGTTCTTCGGAGTTGATCACGATCCGGCCGTCACAAGTCAGGCAGTTGAAGATGCATTCTTTTTCCATGGAAAACCTCCCCGGTATTTCTGGGGTTAGAAGATTCTCGATTCGTTCGGGCACCACAGATTAAGCGCCATCCCAGGGGCTGTCAATCGACGCCCGCACGGTGGAGCCCCCCTTTTCCCCCCACGCCATTCGCCCAATCGATGCGTGCTCGCAAACGAACAAGGCCTCCTGCGGGATGCTGAAAAATGGGATCCCCACAAGCGACCGATTGCCTTTTTGCCCGATCCGTGCGCATTTAAAGCTTCCATGCAACGGGTGGGGGTGCGCACACGGTTGCCAGGCGCGCTTGCCTTGACAAAGCCCAACGGGTTTTTTAGAGTCAGCGCGCACTCAGCGCCCGGTG
>JBJKPT010000700.1:0-3245 GCA_046706045.1 Desulfobacterales bacterium | reverse complement strand
CTGCCAGACCGTGTTCTGGGCGCCGGCAATGATCAGAATCGAACCGAGCAACGGCCCGATGCACGGGCTCCAGCCTGCCGCGAACGCCATGCCCACGAGAAACGGTCCGGCGACATGAAGGGGCCGGTGCCTTACCCGGAGCCGCCGTTCCTTGTGCAGGATGCCGAAGTGTATCCACCCGGTCATGTGCACGCCCAGCAGGACGATCAGCACGCCGCCGATGATCCGGATGGGATCCCGGTAGTCGTAGAGGAGATTCCCGATCCACGAGGCCGACGCCCCCATGAGAACGAAGACAACGGTGAACCCGAGCACGTAAGTCGTGGTGGAAACGACCACCTGGGTCCGAAACCCCGCTCCGCTGCCCCCGGCCAGTTCCTCGATGGAATAGCCGGTAATGAAACTGAAATAGGCCGGCAACAAGGGAAGGATGCAGGGAGAAAAAAATGAAAGCAGCCCGGCGGCGAATGCCGTGGGCAGATGGACGGTTTGGGCGATCATGAATGCATCCGCATCACGGGTACCGGAGCTTTCAGGCGTCGAAGCGTACCGGAGATTTGTGCCGCTGCCATGGGTGCTCCCCTAAAGACCGGCGGGGGAACCGGGCAACCGATGCGGCCCGCCGTTCTCCCGCCATTCCGCTATCAGCACCCAGAGGCCCAGGGCAAGAAAGGCCGCATCGCGGCCGATGTCGAGGACGACGTGGGCGGAGGCCTTGGCCGCCAGGGAAAAACAGCCGCAATTGACGTCGATTCCTCTAAGCCTATTGGCCGCCAGCCCGAAAACAAAAATGATCAGAAGGATGTCCACCGTCAGGGCCGCTGCCGCAATCCGGCGGCCCGCCACCAGAAGCGTTCCGCAGCCGAGTTCGACCCATGGCAGGACGACCGCCACGGCAGGGACCATCATTGCCGGCAGCAGCCGGTAATTGCCGATGGCCACGGCAAACCCGCCCGGATCCGAAATCTTGGCGATACCGGCCCAGATGAAGACGCCGCCGAGGGCAATCCCCGCAAGCCGGGTCAGGATGCGCGGAAAATTCAGGACGTGTCGGGTGCTCATCGGTGTCATGCCTCTTGATGACGATTTTAGCGCAAGTCGTGCCGGTTCCGAAATAGGCAATTTTGAGCGCTTTCAAATCGCAAGGGCAACCCAAGAATCGTGCAAAAGGCTCATTCCCGGACGGCCGCTAGCAGAAATTGCAGGCCATCAGCTCGCCGAGTTCCTTGGATCGGAGGGTTGCCGCCTCCACGGCGTTGATGAGGGTTGTCCGGAGGCCGCCCTTTTCCAGGGTGTGCAGGCCGCAAATGGCCGTACCGCCCGGCGAGGTCACCATGTCCTTGAGCTGGCCCGGATGGGCCTTGGTTTCCTGCAGCATCCGTGCCGCGCCCAGAATGGTTTGGGTCGCCAGGATCAGGGCGTCCTGGCGCGAGAGGCCGACCTTCACCCCGGCATCGGCCAGGGCATCGACGATCATGAAGATATAGGCCGGGCCGCTGCCGCTCAATCCCGTGATGGCATCCATCAAGGAATTCTCTTTGAGGAAAATGGATTTGCCGACGGCGTTGAAAATGGTCATGGCCGTCTTGATGTCTTCTCGGGTGGCATGGGCGCCGGCCGACACGGCGGAGGCCCCTTCGCCCACGGACGCGCACACGTTCGGCATCACACGGATGAGGCGTAATTTTTTGTGAAGGCAGTTTTCGATCGCCTCCAGGGAGACGCCGGCGGCGATGGAGATGATGAGTTTCGTCTCGTCCAAAACGGCCTGGGTCTCTTTGAGGACATCCGCCATAATTTGAGGTTTGATGGCATAGATGAGGATATCGGCGAATCGGACCACATCGGTATTGTCGGCGGTCGTGCGGATGCCGTAGATGTTTTTCAGTTCTTCGAGCCGATTTTCCCTGAGATCCGAACAGAGGATGTGTTCGGGGCGGACCGGCGCGTTCTTGATCAGTCCTTTGATGAGGGCTTCGCCCATGTTCCCGGAGCCGATGAAGCCGATCTTCTTGTCCGTGAGCATACCTTTCCATACTCCTTATATTAAAACGTCCGTGGTGGCCTCCCCGGCTGGAGGCATCGAAACGGTCAGGCCTTGAATCCTCCAACGCCACCCACTATGCGCCTCACCCGGGCAAGTCAAGGGAAAAGACCTGTCCGGATCCGGGACGCAAAAGCGCAACGGGTTGAATTCCGGAGGGTCGACGGGGCGGCGGCCCATGGCAAATTGGTCTTGACGCAGAAGGGGAAGGTTACGATGACATGGTTGTCCACCAGATCATTGAAGAGCATATTGGCAGGCAAGCGATGAGCGTGTGCGTGTCAATTGTTTGCTGGATAGTGGGTGGGAGACATACATGAGGATATGCTTCGGGATCTCGTTGTCAGTAAACCGAAAACCGCACGGCCGGTTCGGCGAGGGGCGCTGATAGGAAGCCCAAACTTTCTGGCACGTAGACGCCGCGTGCGGCAAGGCGTGATGGTAAAGACATGGAGAAGGTTTCATTGCCGGCGCTCTGCTCTACACGAGCGAATCGCTCCCCTTGGCCGGAAATTTTCAAAGTGAAAAAAATCCAGACACATCGAGGTTTCCCCGCGAGCGTGTTTTCCCGATCGGCCGAAATCACGATCCTGAATGAAATCAAAAAGTTTAATCCAACCGGGCACCCCGGTCCATGTTGGCACAAAAGTTGAAGATCTCAGGACAGAAGAAACAGCAGCATCGGTGCAATCCCAAATAGGGGCACAGGCTTGCCCGGCCGCGATGCCTCATTTCAATGCTCTTTGAAAATCTAGTGGCCCGGCTATGGGACAGCGGGACTAGAAAAAACCAATGGTAACTCTTCAGAAGACAGGGAGGCATCCTATGCGAAAAGTGTTCAAAATCACGATGACGTTGCTGGCTTGCATGACCCTTTTGGTGCCTGCCGCCCTTGCGGCCGGAACCATCAAGATCGGAGTTCAGGCACCCATTACGGGCAAATACGCCAACGAGGGCCAGGGCATTGATCAGGCAGTCCGGTTGCTGGCCGAACAGTACAACGCCAAGGGCGGAGTGCTCGGAAAGAAGATCGAGGTTTTTACCTGTGACGACCAGGGCACGGCGATGCAGGCCGCCATCTGTGCCAAGGACATGGTCAACAAGGGCGTTCTGGCGGTCATCGGCTCTTACACCTCGACTTGCGCCGAAGCCGCTCAGCCGGCCTATTTTCGGGCAGGAATCCTGCTGCCCGAAAATAGGC
>JBJKPT010000699.1:0-3504 GCA_046706045.1 Desulfobacterales bacterium | reverse complement strand
CCCCGGGCGTTGGCGGCCAGCCGTATGCTGGCGCAACCCGTGGTGCCGATGGCGGCGGCCAGGGTTTTCGCGGTCTCTTCCAGCCGCGCGGTGAGGGTTGCGTCGAGGGTTGCCGGGGGGGTAACGCAGAGGCTGTCTCCGGAATGGACCCCCACCGGGTCCGCGCATTCGACGATCCCGGCCACGGCCGCGGCCCCATCGGCATCCCGCAGCAGGTCGACGATGAACTCCCGCCAGCCGATCAACGGCCGCTCCACCATGATCCGATGATTGATTCCCGCCGCAAAGGCCCGAACCACGCGATTTTGGAGCTCCTCCACGTTGTAGGCGATGCCGCTGCCGTCGCCGCCCGCGGTATAAGAGGCCCGCACAAAAACCGGAAACCCGAGCCGTTCGGCGGCGGCCAGGGCTTCGGCGTTGCTCAGGGCCGAATGGCCTTCGGTGGTTTCGATCCCGGAGGCCAGGGCCGTTTCCCGGAATCGCAGGCGATCTTCGCTTTGCTCGATGACCTGGGGCGGCGTGCCGATGATTTCAACCCCCAGCCGGTCCAGCACACCGTCGCCCGCCAGCCGATGGCAGAGATTTAACGCCGTCTGGCCGCCCACGGAGGAGAGCACCGCATCCGGTTTCTCCCGTTTGAGGATCTCCGTCAGCGAGGCCGTGTCGAGCGGTTCGACGTAGGCGGTGTCCGATACGGCCGGATCCAGCAGAAGGCTTGCCGGGGTTGCGTTGACCGCCACGGTTCGGTAACCGCGTTCACGCAGGGTCCGGCAGGCCTGGGTGGCGTACAGATCGTATTCATGGGACTGTCCGATCACCGTGGGACCGGCGCCGATAATCAAAACGGATGCCAGATCGTCGCGCTGGGGCATGCCGCGTATCCTTTCCGCCCCGGACTCGTTTTCCCCGGGACGCAGGTTCAGAAAAGGGGAATGTGCCGGGCGAATGCCGGGTCCTGGAGCAATCTCTTGGCAAATTTCAGATACTTGTTGATGATCGAGCGCACCGCGAGTTGGAGCGCATAGGGGCGGATGGGTTTCTCCAGCAGGTAATTGACATCCGAGGCCACACATGCGTTGACCACATCGTCGCTGGCATTGCCGGTGATGATCACCGAATCTTCGTAAGCGCTGGGATATTTTTCGGATATCGTGTCGAGAAAGTTGAATCCGGTGATGCCGGCAAGGTAGATATCGACGATGAAAATCGCCAGCCCGCTTTCCCGGGACAAGCAAAAGCCGATGGCTTCGTTCACATCGGTGAACGCGTAAACATTGCCCCAAACGTAGAAGCGCTTGACGATCTCATGGATCATTTCGCAGACGGTCCCGTCGTCGTCGATGATGATGATGTCCAAGCCTTCGATCATGTTTGAAAGCTCCGGTTTTCAGGGTCGGGTGGTGCGCGGGTGGCGGTGCCGATTCAAAGCGCCGCTGCCCGGTCCGTGACAGTTGCACAAATTGCCATTGAGATCAACCCCGGCGGCCAGGAGACGAGGGTGGTTTCATCCGTGCACCTGCACGAGCACGTGTACGTTCACGTTCACGATGTCGGCGGGTCCGATACCCCCCGGCGATCATCGAAGGGCGTCATTGCATCTCACCGATCCGGTCGATGAAGAGATCGAACAGGTACGGATCGAAGCGGGATCCCCGACCCGGGGACATGGCCTCGATCCGGTCGGCCGCGGTCATGCCTGCGGAAACCGCGCCGGCGGCCGTCAACCGGGCAAATGCGTCGACGATGCCCACGATCCGCGCCGAGGCCGGAATCCTTTCGCCGGAAAGGCCATGGGGATGCCCCGTGCCGTCCCAGTGTTCGTGATGGTGCAAGGCGATGTCGTGGGCCATCTGAAGAATCGGGGCCTGGGAGCCGGAAAGCATCCGCGCGCCGATCAGGGTATGGTCGCCGGCGGCGTTGGCCTCATCTTCCGGCAAACTCCCGGAAGCGTTCAGCAGCCGGTCGGCCACGCCGAGGGTGCCGATATCCAGCATGGGTGCGGCCAGACGGATCTCGGCGATCTTGCCTTCGGGCCATCCGGCCGCCTCGGCGAGCAGGGCGCTCAGCCGCGAGATGCGTGCCGCTTCGCCGGCCGGCCGGCCGCAACGAGAGCCCACCGCATCCAGGATCCGCATCAGGGTCTCCTGCTGAACCCGGCGAATGACCTCGGTCCGGTCGCGGACGAGCCGTTCCAGGTCCCGGTTGTAGTGGCTGAGCGTTCTCTCCAACTGGACGGTGCGTGCGCCCACATGGATGCGTGCCCGCAGTTCGTCCGGGTCAAACGGTTTCGTGATGTAATCGTCCGCCCCGCCCCTGCTGAGCCCTTCGACGATGTCGGACTTGGTGTTTTTCGCCGTGAGGAGGATGATGTAAACGTAAGGGGCGTCAACGGCCCGCTCCTTGATGTGACGGGCCAGGGTCAGCCCGTCCATTTCCGGCATCCGCCAGTCGGTGATCACGATGTCGATGCGGTTGGCGATAAAAAGCGACAACCCTTCCAGCCCGTTGGTGGCGCACATCGCCACGTGGTCCCACTTTTCAACGAAGTGTTGAATCCGCCTGCGGGTGATGGGATCGTCTTCGACAATCAGAAGGTTCATCAGGGCATTTCTCCAACCACCTTCCGCAGGGCCTGCTCGGTCTCCTGGATCTTTAAGCAAAGATCGTCCATCGCCGCCTCGGCCCCGTCGAGCCGTTCCCTGCGCCCCATTTCCTCGAGTGCAAGGGCGGATCGAACCGCGTGATCCGCGTGGAAATTGCCGACCATGCCTTTGAGGGCATGGGCCTGGCGCTTCACGTCATCGGTCCGGCCCTCGGCGATCGCCCGTTTTAGATCCACCAGCATCGACGGGTAATCCTCGATGAACATCGTGACGGCTTCTTTCAGAAACTCCGGATCGTCATCAAAAGCGTTCAGCAGCCGGGCTTTTCTTTCCGCGACGTCGTAGATTTGCGAGACGGCGGCGGGCGTTGGACCCGGCTTAGGTTCGGCGCCGGCAGCGGCCGCTGGGGGCAAGACCGCGAGGATCGCCTTTTTCAGCGCGTCGAACGCGATGGGCTTGGAGACATAGGCGTCCATGCCGGCTTCGATGCAGCGTTCCCGGTCGCCTTTCATGGCATGGGCGGTCATGGCGATGATCGGTGTGGGCGCGCGGCCCTCCTTTTTTTCGATGTCACGGATGCGGCGGGTGGCCTCGAAGCCATCCATCTCCGGCATCTGCACGTCCATCAACACGACGTCGAAACGCCGGGCACGAATGGCCTCCAGGCTCTGGCGGCCGCTTCCCACCACGACCGGATCCAGGTTCCACCGCTTGAGGAGACGGGTGATGAATTTCTGGTTAAACGCCGTGTCCTCTGCCACGAGAATGGAAAGCGGCGGCAGCTCGGGTGCTCTGGCGTCACCGGCAACGGCCGCCGGGGCGGCATCGGCGGTGGCCGCCGAGGGGTTGATCAGGGCGGTGACCGCCTGGTTGAGATCGCCTTCGATCACCGGCTTGGAGA
>JBJKPT010000698.1:0-2516 GCA_046706045.1 Desulfobacterales bacterium | reverse complement strand
GCCCTGCGGTTTTTCTTTGGATCCCAAGACCGAGCGGTTGAGCGTCACCCTGCCCGAGGCGATGACCGGTCCCGTCGCCGTTGCCATCGACTACCGGGGCACCATCAACGACCGGATGACGGGCTTTTACCGCAGCGCGGTCGTTCACGGGGACCAATCGGGCTGGGCGGCCGTGACGCAGTTCCAGGAAAGCGATGCGCGGCGGGCCTTCCCGTGCGTGGATCACCCCCGCAAGAAGGCGACCTTTCAAATCGAGATGGTCATCGATTCCCATCTTGCGGCCATATCGAACACACCCGAGGAGACCGTGGAAATCCGGGCCGACGGAAAAAAGCGGGTGGTCTTCGCCCGGACCCCGAAGATGTCGACCTACCTGGTCTTTTTCGCCGTGGGCGATTTTGCCGTCGTCACGGATACCGGCGATGCCCGCGTCCGGAGCGTGAGCCTGCCGGGGAAGGCCGCGTATGCGGCATTCGGCCGGGAATTCGCCCGCAAGGCCCTGGGCTACCTCGAAGAGTACACGGCCATCGCCTATCCCCTGGCCAAGCTGGATCTCATCGCCATTCCGGATTTTGCCTACGGCGCCAAGGAAAACTGGGGGGCCATCACCTTCCGGGAGAACCTGCTGCTTCATTATCCGGAAAGCACCTCGCGCCTGGGGGCCATGCGCATCTGCGAGGTCACGGCACACGAGATCGTGCACCAGTGGTTCGGCAACCTCGTCACCCCATCGGAGTGGACGTACCTCTGGCTGAACGAAAGCTTTGCCACCTTTTTCGGCTACGGCGTCGTGGACCACTTTTATCCGCAATGGGATGTCTGGGACCAGTTCATCGACGCACAGACCGCCTCGGCCCTGCGCCGGGACGCCCTCACCGACACCTTCCCCATCGAAATTCCGGGCGGAGAACACGTGGTCATCAACACGGCCACGGCCCCGATCATCTACAGCAAGGGGGGAAGCATCCTGCGGATGATCCGGGCGTTTATCGGAGAAGAACGTTTCCGCAAGGGGCTTCGGCACTATCTTTCATCCCATGCCTATGCCAACGCCGGCAGCGAGGACTTCTGGAAGGCATTTGACGCCACCTCGGATCTTGCCGTCACCCGCATCATGAAGTCCTGGGTGGAGCAGCCGGGATTTCCTCTGATCCGTGCTTTCCGGAACGGCGATCGCCTGATCCTTTCCCAGTCGCGCTACAGTTGTCTGCCAAATCCCTCGGCGGGCCGGTGGCAGGTCCCGGTCACGGTCCGGTGTTTTTTCGGCGACGGTGCGAGCGAGACCCGAAAGGTGCTCCTGGAGGGCACGGACGCGGAGTTGCTCCTGCCGCCGGACACGACCGGCTACCTGGTCAACGACGATCAGACCGGCTTCTACCACGTGATCGACGCCGATCCGCAAAACCGGGCGGCCATCGAAACGATGATCCGCGATCGGCAACTGACGCCCCGGGACCGCTGGGGCGTGCAAAACGATTGCTACGCCGGGGTGCGAAGCACGGCGGTCGGCCTGGACGACTACCTTGCGCTGGTGGATGCCGCCTATATCGGCGATGTGGATTTTCTGCCCCTTTCCGGAATCGCCGCGAACCTTTTCGAGGCCTATCTGGTCACCGACGGCACGGTTCGCGAGCGGGTCCGCCGGGTCGGCGACCGGCTCCTCACGGAGGCGTTTTCGGCCATGGGGACCGCACCCCGGGCCGGCGAGGCCCACACCCGCTCCATCCTTCGGGATCAGCTCCTCTACCATGCCGCGATCCATGGCGCCGAGTCCATCCTGCCGGAGATTCGGCGGCTTGGGGAAGCCTTGCGGGCCGGGGGCAAAGTCCATCCGGACACCGTGAAGGGCGTCCTCCAGGTCGCGGCCCACGACGGTGACGCGAAGACCCTTTCCTGGCTGATCGCGCGCTACAAGGCCGCCGAAAGCGAACACGACCGGATGAACGTCCTGACGGCCATGGGCTGTTTCGCCGATCCCGATATCCAGCTCCGTGCGCTTGCCTGGGTCCTGGACACCGTGCCGGATCGCATCCGGTTTCTGCCCATTGCGATGGCCGCGGTGAATCCGTTCATGGCCGGGAGAATCTGGGCCTGGTACGTGGCGCATTGCGAGCGGCTCGAAAGCGGTCACCCCATGCTCTACGAGCGGATCATCGCCGCGGTGGTGCCGGTGGGCGGCATGGCCGATCCCGACGGGGCCCGGGCTTTTTGCCAAAGACTTGCGGCCCGGCCCCAGGCACCCGCGGCGACCATCCGGTTATCCCTGGAAAAACTGGAGATCAACCGGCGCCTGCGCGCGGCGGCGGGAAAGGAGTCAGGATCAAGGATTGGGGATTAGGGGCGGGTCTTGAATTTCAGGGGGCTCGCGGGCGTTCCAAATGGCGGGTAAGGCCGGCTCCGGCCAGTCGAGGGACATTCCGAGCGCGGTTAAAATCTCCACGGCTTTATCGAAATGCCGGCCCACGGTCTTCACCCCGTGGGAATCGTCGCCGGGCACCACGGCGATGCCGAGGTCT
>JBJKPT010000697.1:0-3846 GCA_046706045.1 Desulfobacterales bacterium | reverse complement strand
ATCGTCATCAGGAAAAGATTGAATTCGCAGAAATACGGCCGCCCCCGGATGAGGCTGTCGGCGTCGGCGGGATGGGCCATGGCGCTCCAGGAAAAGATGGCCGCGGCAAGGCCGATATAGGCAACCAGAAGAAGAATCAGCGCCCCGAAGCCGTCGCAGGCGATCCAGTCCTTGATCCCCACCACCGTGGCGCCCCGGGAGACGATCGTGGCCGCATGCGCGGCAAGCAGCAACACGGCGATGCTGCCGGCGACGGTCGCCCCCGCGGGGAACGCGTTCCGTTTCGTGGGAAGGAGGCATAGGCCTGCGGCAAGGGCCGGAATCGCGAGCATGATCAACAGTTCCATGAATCATTCCTCCTTGAGGGCCGTCATGTGGCCGACCGTCGTGGTCCCCACATGTTCGTGAATCCGCTGGGTCAACAGGCCCAAAACCAGCGCGACCATCAAGGCGTCAAAGGCCGCGGCCAACTCGGCGATGAGGGAAAGGGTCGGCGCCACGGAGATACCGGCCAGAAGGGCGCCGTTTTCCATGGCGAGAATCCCGATGACCTGGGGAATCGCTTCTCTTCGCGCGGCAATGACGAAGGCACCGACAAAAAGACCGGCAAGCCCGATGGGGAGGTTCACCCACTGGGGACCGGCGACGGAATCCAGAAGCGGGCGGGCTAGAAAATAGGCGAAAATGGCCATGGCAAGGGCCGTCAGAAGGGAGGTGGGGATGTTCAACACCTGGGATACTTCGCGACGGGCGTAAACGTCGCGGCTGATCGACCGGCGAAGCAGCCAGGGAATCAGCACGGCCTTGCCGACCAGGGTGATGAGGGCCACCGCCAAAAGGTGCCAGGAATCAAAAAGATAGGCAAGCAGGCATGCCGACGTCGTGAGAAGCACGGACTGCACCACGAAAATTTTGAGGCAGGCCAGAATCTGCCGGACGGCGACCATGCCGAATGCGCTCAACAGGAAGAGCCCGCCGATGAGTGCATTTATCTGGATCACGGTAGTGATCGTGCCGATGTTCATATGTCTCCCATCCTCGGTGGGTTCGGGTTCATAAGAGCCGTGTAAGCACGGCCGCAACCGAGGTCACGAAGGCCACGGTGAGAAATTCGGTGATCCGGAAGAGCCGCAGCTTGGCAAGCGAGGATTCGATCACCACCAGGACCAGCAGGAGCATGAGAACCTTGAACAGGATCAACGGAATGGCGATCAGTACGGAAAGAATGTGCGGGTGGCTCGCCAATCCCCATGGGGAAACGAGGACGTTCAGGAAAATGCACGCGAGCACAAAAAATTTCATGTACCCCCCCCATTTCATGAGGGCCGCGGCCGGGCCCGAATACTCCAGGCTTTTGGATTCGTCGATCATGGCCAATTCGAAATGCCCCAAGGGGTTATCCACCGGTATGCTCCCGGTCTCGGCGAGAATCAGCATCAGAAAAGAAAGCATCACGAGAACATGGGACGGAGAAAAGAAGTTCGACGGCGGGGAAATCCAGTATTTCTGGACGATGTAGGGGATCGTGGATCCGGCGTCAAAGGAGACGGTGAAAAAGACCATCATGAATACCGGTTCGGCCAGAAATCCCACCATCCGCGTGCGGCTCGCCCCCATCGCCCCGTATGGGTTTGCCGTGTCGACCGCCGCCAGTGCCGCGAAGAATCCGGCGAGCGCCAGGATGAACCCACCGGCCAGCATGTCGCCCATGAACGCGAAAAACAGGGGATAATCGGTCAGAACCGGGATGAGGAGGGTGACGAAGATCGGGGCGGAGAAAACCAGATAGGGCGTGATGCGAAAGATCCATGAGCTTTGCTCCGCGATCACCTCGTCTTTTTGGAAAAGTTTGATCAGATCGCGGTAGGGCTGGAATATGCTGGGGCCCTGCCGGGACTGGACCCGCTCCTTGAGCCGCACGAGCACCCCTTTGACCAATGGGGCCGCCCCCATGACCACCAGGACCTGAACGAGGTTGAACAGGATTCGCTGAATCATCCCTTTCTCCTTGTCATGACATTGGGCTTTGGGGTCGTTTCCCCGCCCATGGGTGTATCGGTGCGCTGCGATGGGATGGGCGCGCATCGACAATGGACGGCGAAGCGATCACCGCGAGAAGATCGGGCGCGGACGCCCATTTCGCGGGGGATGGCGGATACGGCCGACGGGCGCGGGGAATTTACGGACATAAAAAAACTCCTCCAGGGAGGCCCCGGCAGGAGGATTTTGTTGGATTCGGCACAAAAAAACACCTACCAGATATGCGAAAAAACGCTTACCTTGGTAGGAGTCATTAGCCACTGAAGGCGCTTGATGGTGGTGGACTCCATCACCGTACGCGCGAAGTCACGGCTTTTAACCCATCAGCAGGGAGCTGTCAAGGACATTTTTGCGATTTGCGCCACCCCCTTGGTGGTCGGTCGGTGCCAATGGGGCCAGCAAGAGGAACCCGGCCTGGTTGGTGGCAGGGCACTGTGTGCTTTTCGGGTGTTCAACGCAGAAATCGTGCGAAAGGGCCACGTGTGGCGGGCACCGAAAAAACCGGGAAGGGGACCGTTCGTTTTTAAACAAGGAAAGCTCGATGCGATTCGAAAAAATCCGGAATTCGGCCTGGTGGGCGGCGGTGCAGGGCAACGTTTTCCACCTCGGGATGGTGAGCTTTTTTACCGATTTTTCAAGCGAGATGATTTACCCGCTCCTGCCCGTATTTTTCACGGGTCTGGTCCCGCCTGCCGCGGCCGCGGTCTATATCGGCCTGATGGACGGCCTGGCGGAAAGCACGTCGAGCCTTTTGAAAATCTACGCCGGCCGCCTGAGCGACCGGTGGGGGCACCGGAAGCCCTTGGCTCTCGGCGGGTATGCCGTGTCGAGCCTGGCACGGCCCTTCGTGGCGCTCGCGACCGCCGGTTGGCACGTGATCGCCCTGCGGTTTGCCGACCGGGTCGGCAAGGGGGTCCGCACCTCGCCCCGGGACGCGCTGATCAGCGAGTCCGTACCCCCGGAGGTCCGGGGTGTTGCGTTCAGCTTTCACCGCATGATGGACCATGCCGGCGCCGTGGCCGGTCCACTGGCCGCGGTGATCTTGTTGTACGCCATGTTGGGCTACGAGATGCTTTGGCACCACGGAGACGGGGCCGTGAGCAAAACGGAAATGGACGCCCTGCGCTGGCTTTTCGCGATCGCCCTGGTTCCCGGGCTTGCCGCGACCGCGACCCTGTGGCTCCGGGTCCGGGAGCCAATCCGTGGGGACGCTCTCCGGGCGCCGGGAACGGCTTCGGAAGTTTCTACCCAAGCGCCCCTGCCGCGGCAATTCTATGGTTATCTTGCCGCCGTGGTCCTTTTCACCCTCGGAAACAGCTCGGATCTCTTTCTCATCTTCTATGCCCAGACCCGCTTCGGCCTGGGGCTTGGCTGGGTGCTCGTGCTCTGGATCTGGCTCCATATCGCCAAGATTCTCTTCAGCCTCCCCGGCGGCGAATTCGCGGATCGGGTGGGTCGCCGGCCCGCCATTCTCCTCGGCTGGGCGATCTACGTCCTGGTCTATGTCGCCCTCCCCTTTGCGTCGTCCTTCCGGATGATCGGCGCCTTGCTCCTATTTTACGGCGCGTATTACGGCATGACCGAAGGCGCCGAGCGCGCCCTGGTTGCCGACTTCGTATCCGCCACCCAACGCGGCAAAGCCTACGGGGTCTACCACGGTGCCGTGGGGCTTTCGGCCCTTCCGGCAAGTTTTCTCTTCGGGGTGTTCTGGGCCGAACTCGGTGCCCGCACCGCCTTTTTCCTGGGTGCCGGCGCCGCGGCCGGCGCCCTCCTGGTTCTCACCGCCGCCTTTGCCCGCGGCCGGAC
>JBJKPT010000696.1:0-7924 GCA_046706045.1 Desulfobacterales bacterium | reverse complement strand
TCCAAAATCCCGGCCGCCCGATTCTCCCTTCATGCGATGCCGTTCAATCGGTGGAGGACAATTTGGATATGTAGGTAAACGCTTCAACGCATCTCTTGTTCAGACCGTCAAATATTTCAACCGCATGCGCACTGCCGCAGACAACGTAGACCAGTTCCATGCCATGATTATCGAACGCGTCCAGAACCATGTCCGCGATCACCTTGCTCCGGGCTTGCCGGTTGAGAGACAGATCGATCGGCTCTGTCCGGATGCTGTGGAAGGCGACACCCGGTGCGTAGACATTGTTCAATTGCCGTTCGAAGATGACCCGTGTCATGCCGGGCTTCACGAGGGGCGGGCCGGCGAGCATGGCCTGGGTTACGGCCTGATCAACCGCGTTGTTATGCGTTTCGCCGAGGAATACGACGGTCAATCTGCGGGTCGGTATCTGCGGAAGCTTTTTTTCCAGGTACGTGATGGTCTTTTGCGCACTGCTTTTCACGCTCGCGATATCCACCAGGACATATTTCCCGTTATCCTGAGGCATGATCCGTTTCCCTCCATTCGGCGGTGGTATCGATCCGGTTTGCGACACGCAGGCGGACGGATCATGGAACACCCCCGCCGTCCACCCCGGCGGGTGGGCCCGGGGCGCCCGGGAAAAGGCTCTCCCGCCTATTCCATCGCGCCGTACGCCGGGCGCCAGAAGTCGACGAATACCTTCGCCGGGTCCGGTGAATCCAACATGCGCTGTGTGAAGAGGATGCCGATCGTGTGCTGCAGCCGATGGCCATTTTATTCGCACTCCGGTATTCGATGTCAACTTTTTAATAGGCGATCAAGTTCACGTACCCATCGGCCGATACATCCGACAGGACTTTCATGCATTTGCCGATCGCGCCATCCCGCAGCCGGTCGCGACGGGCACCATCGGCACATCAAGGACGATTTATGGCATATCGCGGTTTATCCCATGTTTTCAGCGTGGCGAAGGCCATGGGGGGATTTATCCTCATCGGCGTGATGCTTTGCAACCCGGCCGCCGTTCGGGCCATCCCAGGAGCCGCCAAACCCGGGCACATGGCCGTGGTCGATGAAAAAGCCTTTCCCGCCTTTGCCTATCTCGAACAAACCGGTACGGCCAGGGGCCTCACGATCGAGGCCTTGAAACGGTGGGGCCGAAAGACCGGGATTCCCGCCGAATTCCGGCCGATGGATCGGGAAGCCCAACGCAACGCGGCGAATGCCATCCTTTTTGAGGGGACCGGGCGGTTCGCCGCGACGCGGAGCCCCTGGGGCGAGCTATCGCTGATCCTGATCGCCGCGGTGCTCTTCACCGGTACCGCCTTGCTCTGGAACCTGGTGTTGCGCCGGCGGATCAGCGCCGCCCTCCGCGACCTCACGGAAAAAAATCGGCAGCTGGCCGAGGTCCACGAGGCGCTTCTGATCAGTGAAAAAAAATTCCGCACCATCTTCGACAACGCGCCCATCGGCATTTTCCGCTCCTCGTTCGACGGTCGGATCATCGAGGCCAACGCCGCCATGGCACGAATGATAGGCTACAAGGACCGGGAGGAATTCCTGAGAACGGTCGAGGATCTGGGAAATGACATCTATCCCCGGCCCGAGGAACGCCGGCGGCTGCTGGATGCCCTCGTCCAATCCCCCCAGCGCGTCCGCATGCCGATCGAGCTCCGGCGCAAGGACGGATCCCCTCTCTATTCGGTGATCAGCGCCTCGCTGCAAATGGACGAAAGCGGCCGCCCCGCCTATCTGGACGGCACCATCGAGAACGTTACCCCGCTCAAGCACGCCGAACTGGAGCTTCGGTTGCTGGCCGCCGCGGTGGAGCAATCCGGAGAACTCATCGTCATCACCAACGCCGGCGGCGTCATTCAATACGTCAATCGAGCCTTCGAGAAGATCACCGGCTACTCGCGCCAAGAGGCCATCGGCCAAAGACCGAACCTGCTCAAAAGCGGGGAGCACGACCGCGCCTTTTACGAAGATCTCTGGCAAACGATTTCCCACGGCAAGGACTGGACCGGCCGTTTCCGAAACGTCGGCCGAGACGGTGTCCGCTTTGTCGAGGAAGCCACGATCTCGCCCGTCTTCGATGAAAAAGGGACCCTGGTCAATTACGTTGCCGCCAAACGGGACATCACCCGGCAGCTGGCGTTAGAGGAGCAGTACCGTCAGATGCAAAAGATGGAAGCCCTCGGCCAGTTGACCGGCGGTGTGGCCCACGATTTCAACAACCTGCTTCAGGCCATCAACGGATACACGGAACTCGCCATGATGGAATCCGCCCCCGACGGCCGGGTCCGGAATTTCCTCGGCAAGGCACGCGGCGTCGGCCGGCGGGCGACAAACCTCGTCCAGCAGCTGCTCCTGTTCAGCCGGCGCAAGGCCATGGAGCCCAAGGTGCTCGATCTCAACACCGTGGTCAACGAGTTGCTCAAGATGCTGGACCGTCTCATCGGCGAGCACATCCGCATCGAATGGCGGCCCCAGGCGGATCCGTGCATCGTCCACGGCGACAGCGGCATGCTCGATCAGGTCTTGATGAACCTCTGCGTCAACGCCCGCGACGCCATGCCGGACGGCGGGGTGCTGACCATCGAGACGCGCAGCGTGCGTCTTGAAAAGGATTTCTGCGCGCACCGGGCGTGGGCCCGGCCCGGACGATTCGCCGCACTCGGCGTCGCCGATACGGGCTGCGGCATGGACCGTGAAACCCAAGAGCACATCTTTGAACCCTTTTTCACCACCAAGGGGGAAGGCAAGGGGACCGGGCTGGGACTGGCCACCATTTATGGAATTGTCCAGCAGCACCACGGCATGATCGATGTCTCCAGCGAACCCGGCAAGGGAACCGTTTTCAAAGTATATCTTCCGCTATACGAGCAGGAAGAAGCGGAGGCAAGGGCCGAGATCGACGAGGCACCGGCAGGCGGCGTCGAAACCATTCTGCTTGCGGAAGACGACGGGGAGGTGCGGGAGTTGGCCTGCACCATACTCCAGCGCGCGGGTTACACCGTTTTAAGCGCCACGGACGGTGAAGACGCGGTGAGGCTTTTCAAGCAGCACCGCGACCGCATCGCAATGCTGATATTGGATGTCGTCATGCCCCGCATGGGGGGCCGGACCGCTTTCGATCGCATCCGCGAACTCAGGCCCGGCATCGGAGCGTTGTTTCTGAGCGGTTACGACGGGAATGCCCCCGATACGCACTTCGCTTCGAAGGAAGGGTTGGCCCTCATTCAAAAGCCGTATTCACCCAAATTGCTTTTAAGGACGGTTCGCGAGGTATTGGACGCATCCGCCCGGCGCGCCTGACGGCGTCTCTGGAATCCATTTTGCCGGCCGGTCCGCGAATCCCCTAACGTGGTCCTTGGCGGAAATGCCGAAACCGTTCCGGACGATGGAAGCGTCAATCCTTGCCCGGGACCGCGGCGCCGATGCCGTGCTGGCCGTCGGCCGTGATGCGCAAGGGCAGCGATAGGCGGATGTGGCGGAGGTAAGTGGTTTCGGCGGCGGCTGCGCGGGATCCGAGCCAGTCCCAGTGGATAAAGTCTCCGTTTCCCTCGGTGACGGTGAGGTAAAAGATGCCGTGGGCGGTGATGTGCTGGAAGAAATGGGTGCCGTGGGAGGCATCGGCGTTAAGGGATTCGTTCCGAAGCTCCACCATGGTGGCCACCCCGGAGATGTCGGCCCAGCGGACCGGGATGCCGAGCCATCGGTCGGCCGAGCCCCAACGGCCCGGGCCGATGAGAAGAAAGGGGCGATTTTCCGATTTGAGCCGCGCATTCATCCGGCCGATTTCTTCGGCGACGGCGACCGTCCGGGCCGGATCGAAGCGGTCCGGACGCACGTAGACGATATCGGCGATATCGGATTTTACCCCGTTTCCGAGGCAATTCGAGGAAAAGCAGATGGCGGCCTTCCGGTCCTCGGCGCCGATGCGAACATCCGCGTGCTCCTCGCCGGCGGCCATGGGCCGCATCTGGAGCACCGCGAAGATGTCACGCCGGTCCGGATGGGAGGCGAAATCGACGGAAAACTCGAACTCCACGGCGCACCCCATGCCCTCCCGGCCAAGGATCAAGAGATCGGACAAGAGGGCCGGCAGGGGGAACTGGTTGTACTTCAAGACGGAGGCAAAGGTCATGATCTTCGTCCCGTGACCGGTGGCGCTGTCCCGGATCCGGTTTTCGGCCGGGCTATAGGTGCTGGCCAACCGTTTGACGGGCATCTCTTCGGCGGCGTCGGTCACGTCTCGCAATTCGAGGTTCGCGCCCGGGGCAAACACCCGGCCGGCATCGTAGTTTCGTATCCGCAGGGCATAAAAGCGGTTCTGGGCATTTTCCAGGATGTCTTCGACCCGGGAAAACTGTGGCAGCACCGTCGGATGAAGGGGAGAAAATCGCAGGGCCGATTTCCCCTCCACGACCGTTTTCCCCATGCCGAGGGCGATGCGGGCGATGCCGACTCCCGGGGTCATGGGCGCCACCGGGTAATAATTCCACGATTGGGCCACGCCGGAGATGGCCGGATAGAAAAAATCCCCATGGGCCGAGCCGATGAGTTCCTGAATCATGACGGCCATGGCGTCGCGCCGGACCGTGCCGGCCGTGGAGCGTTCGAAAATCCGGGGGCCGCGGAAAAAGGCCGAAGCGTAGACCAGCCGGATGGCCGTGAGCAGGTGATCCCGGCGTTCGGCGAGCGACGGGTGGTTGTTCGGAATCATGTACGTCTTGTAGAGACCCGAGAAAGGATGGAAGTGGGCGTCTTCCAGAAGGCTCGACGAGCGCACGGACAAAGGCACCGTGACGTGGGAAAGAAATACTTCGAGATCCCGGGCCAGCGAGCCGGGAAGCGGCGCCTCGAGAAACTTCTTTGCAATGCCCGGATCGTCCATGGACCGCCAATTCCCATTTTTGAGCGCATGCTGGTCCATGAACGCGTCGAAGATGTCGGTGGTGATCACCAGGGTGCGCGGGATGGTGATCTCGATTTCCGGATAACGATCCTCGATGGAGGAATCCCGGTGCAGGAGGTTTGCAAAAAACGCCATGCCCCGCGCCTTTCCTCCGAGGGAACCCTGCCCGATCTTGGTAAAATCCGATACCCGCGGATCAAAGGTTCTTGGGGAAAATTGAACGACGACGCCCTTCTGGCGGGTCTGGCGGAGCACGTGAATGCTTTTGATGAGAAACGCCCGCAGGGCGGTCATGGTTGCAAAATCGTTCACCGAAATGCGGTTCAAAATCGAGGCCAGGGTGATTTCCGAGCGGGCCATGAACCAGTTGGAAAACCGGTTCCGGCTGGCTTCGTAAAAAATCGGTTCATCGGGGATGCTGGGAAGCAATTCTTCGAGTTCCCGGAAATTCGATGCCCGCCCGATCTCCTCGCCGTCCGGGGAGTGAAAGACAAAATCGCCGAATCCGAGAAACTGGGTGAAAAAAGACCGGAGTTCTTCGGCCAGCTCCGGGCTGTTTTTGTCCATGAACCACAGACCGGCGGATTCGGCCTTCCCGCGGTTTTCCGTTTCGTTGCTCATCAAAAGCAGCGGCAGGTGCGGGATTTCCTCCTTGATGCGGGCCAAAAATTCGAGACCGGCTTCCGCGTCGAGGGTTCCGGCTTTGGGAAACCGGGTATCGGAGATGACACCGAAGACATACGGCTTGTGCGCGGTGTACATCTTCATGGCCTGCTCGTAGGTTTCGGCCAGCAGTATCTTCGGCCGGGCACGCATCTTCAGGAGGCGATGCTCTTCGTTGAGGCTCTCTTCCAGAACGGCCTGGGTCTGCTTGACCACCAGCTTATAGATCAGGGGCAGAAAGAAAGAGCGGTAGAGGGGGGAATCCTCCACGAGCAGCAGCACGCGGACATTGGCACTGCGGGTGTCGGCGGTGACGTTCATCCGGTCTTCGGCATTTTTCACCAGGGCGAGCAACAGGTCGCTGTCGCCGGACCAGACAAAGGTGCGGTCGATGCCGGCGGCGGACGCTTGTCCGGCCTTCGGGGTCAGCCCTTCGATGCCATGGGCGAGCAGCATGACCGGAAGCTCGGGTTTGCGGCGCTTGATCTCCCGGCCCAGGGCAAAGGGCTCCATGTCCGGCAGATTGGGCATGGCGATGACCATGTCAAATCCCTTTTGCTCAAGCAGCTCCAGGGCTTCGGCGGCGCTCGCGGCGTGGGTCAGCCGGGGCGGCCGGCTGAGGTTCAGGCCGTGGTATTCGTTGATGATCTTCGAGGCGAGACTGCCGTCTTCTTCCAGGATGTAGGCATCGTAGGCGTTGGTCACCAGAAGGATTTCGGAGACCTTGCGCGTCATGAGTTCATGGAACACCGTGAAGTGCGTATCCACGGCCCTTAACCGCGCCCCGGTGATATCCGCAATGGGTTGTTGGGTCATGGACGTCGCTCCCGGTTCTGCTTCCCCATGCCGGCCTGGCCTCGCGGGGAAAAACATCGCACCCGTGAAAGGCTACGACGTCTCACGCTTCGCGGTCGGCAAATCAACGGCCCCCAAAATACCCGGATATCGATTCGAGAGCAATCCGGCCGGCGAAATGCCCGCGGCGGTCGACACCGTTTCACCAACCCATTCGTTGAAAAGGCGATCGGCCCGGGCCCGGGCAAAAGCCGATCGCGCCCGGCCACGGATGGGCATGGACCGGTATCCGGCCGAACGTGCGGATTGAGACTGGAGAAAGGCCCGCCGAATCATCCCAAACGATGCAGGTTGCGTTTCGGCGCCGGTCTCGATCCGGATGGGTGTGGGGAAAATGCATTTTTCCGAACGGCCGGGGGCCGGGGCGGGTGCGATCGACAAAAACAGGGACCTTCCGCCGGAGCGGAAGCGGGAATGCGTCACGCACGCCGAAATCATGGTGAACCGTGAGACGTCGAAGAACGTGGGGTGAAGCGCAACGGTGGGTATTGGGCAGGTTGGAAGGCCGTCTTACTCGGCCCGGCTGTCCTTGTCCCGATAAACCCGTTCGAAGAGGCCCGATTCGCTGAGTCGCTGGTGTCTCCTCCGGCCGTGGAAAATGTCCGGCAGGCAATGCCTGTCCACAACCCAGCCGAATCCCAGTTGATCGAAGAAGATGATTTCCTTTTTTTCCATGGCGTTCGCCCTATGGGCACCGGCCGGTCGCGGTGCCGTGAAAACGGTTGACGGCCCTTGAAAAAGACCTTAACCGGAATATCGGCGCCCGAAGCGGAAGCTTTAGTGTGAAGGGGTTGCGGCGGGATCCAAAATTCCGGACTCTAATGCGTCAAGGTGCGGTGAAATTCCCGGTCCAGGCGCCGGACCTCCGCCAGGCGCACCGGATCGAAAAACGTGGCCGTCAGCGGGTCGGAAGGCTCCGCGCGGCGGCCGAGCAAACCTTCTTCCATGCGAAGCAGGGCCTCGATCGACCGGTCGCACACGGGATACCCCTTGTCGTCCAAGGCGATGTCGGGGCCGAAATCCACCCGGGAGACGTTGTTGATGTCCACCAGCCGGATGTTTCCCGAGTCGGTGATCAGGAGGTTGCGGCGACCGGCAAGATCCGGCACCATGCCGGCGGATTGAATCATGCGCCGGATCCCGCCAATGAATCGGCGGGCGTTTGCCCGGATCGCTTCGCGCATCGCTTGGATGCCCGCCGCCCCGGGCTGCCGCGTCGAAAGCCCCTCGGCCAGGGCGTCGATATCGATGGCCCATGGGCTGAACCCGTGGCCCTCGGCATATTCCTGCAGGCCGCACAGCAAAAGATCCCTGCCCCCCGGCAGCCGGTAGTCGACCATGAATTCATTGGACCGGGCGAGTTGGTCCGGCGACAGATAGGTCTCGATGATCCTCAGGTGCAGGATTTCACGATGGATCTGATCCACCGAGACAAAGCGCCGGCGGAAAATCCGGAGCATTTTCCGCGGAACGGCCCTGGGG
>JBJKPT010000695.1:0-1269 GCA_046706045.1 Desulfobacterales bacterium | reverse complement strand
TTTGTCGTTCATCGATTTCGCGATGAACGACAAATGCGCGGCCGGCACCGGACGGTTCTTGGAGGTGATGGCCCGTGCCCTGGAGGTGGATCTGGATGCCTTCGGCGAGTTGTCCCTTGCGGCGACGGCTCCGGCCCTCATCAGCAGCCTGTGCACGGTCTTTGCCGAATCGGAGGTGATTTCCCTCATCGCCCGGGGGGCGTCCCGGGAAAACATCGTTGCGGGCATTCACGATGCCATCGGCTCACGGGTGGCGGCCATGGCCCGGCGGGTGGGATTGACCCCGCCGGTCATGATGACCGGCGGGGTGGCCAAGAACATCGGGGTGGTGCGGGCCCTGGAAAAAAAGCTCGGCACATCGATCACGGTATCGGTCCACGCCCAGGTCACCGGCGCCATCGGTGCGGCCCTGCTGGCCCGGAACATCGGATCGGGCCGCGTTCCGGTCGGATGATTCGTGTCGTTCACGTAAGGGGATTGATTTTTTAGCAGCTTTTTCGGTATCGGTATCGATCCCGATCCCGGTCCCGATTTCGATCCGGAAAGAGACATCACCGTAACAATTGAGGCCTACGTGGATGGCATCGGGTGGGTGCTTCGGAGCGCCCGTCGGCTCTGGGCTTCAGGTGAATCGGACGGTATCGAAGAGATTTTCCGTAAGATCGACCAGGAGCATCCGGTTGCGGAGGATTCCGGGGCGGCCGAGGAGGATTTTCGCCGTTTCGGCACATTCCAGGGAGGCCATTGCCGCCACGGTGAAGGGAAGGGTGCCAAGTTTGGTCTCGACCCCCTTTTCCGGGGCATTGCCCGGTTCGCCGTAGATGGTTTCAAGGCCGGGGTCTGCGGGGAGGAACACCGCAAGCTGACCCGTGGCACCGGCGACGGCGGCGGTCACCAGCGGAATGCCCAAGGTTCGGGTTCCGCGATTCAGGGCGAATCGGGCCGGGAGGTTATCCAGGCAGTCGATGGCGAGGTCTGCACCCGAGATGAGGGTTGCGGCGTTTTTTTCGTCCAGGAACGCTTGCTTGGCAAAGACCTCCACGGACGGGTTGATGTCCGACACCCGCCGGGCCGCGGCTTCGGCCTTGGGGGTGCCGAGGGCCGCCACCGAGCTGAGCATCTGACGGTTCAGGTTGCTGTCGTCGAACCGGTCTCCGTCGATCAGGAAAAGCCGTCCCACCCCCATGCGGGCCAGGATCTCCGTCACGGTTCCGCCCAGTCCGCCCAATCCCACGATCGCCACCGACGCGCGGAGCAGCCGGATCTGGT
>JBJKPT010000694.1:0-11771 GCA_046706045.1 Desulfobacterales bacterium | reverse complement strand
CCCTCCAATTGCTCATTGCCCGGATGAGCCAGCCCAAGCGTGCCATCAACACCCTGCTCTCCGATTTTTGCCGCGAGGTGAAAGCGGCGCGCTATTCCGATGCCAAGGCACTGATGCTCTGCAGCCTGCTCATCCGAAAATACAACAAGGAACTGATCGACATCGAAATCACCCCGGAGGAGGTACTCCTGGTTTCCGACGGCATCGACCGGGCCGTTGCAGATTATGCCGCCTGGAAAATCGACCGGGACCAGAACCGATTTTTCGAAAAATTCCAGGTGATTCATCACCAGCTCAACGCCGCTCTGAACCCGGACCGGAAATCGAGCGCGGAAATGCCCCTCTCCTACCTGATCGCCCTGGAACGGGAGGCATATCTCTTTTTTGCCCTTGTCGGCGGATCGACGGCGCGCTCCGTCATCCTGAGCGCGGTCACCGAATACGGGGATCCGGCATCCCAGTTCTATTCCGGAAAAGACAGCGCCGCCCACCTGCCCGCCTTGATCCAAAACCTGCGCGTGGCCGTGCGGGGGTTGGGCCGGATCGGCACCCCGGACGACGTGCAGGCCATCGAGGAGGTGCGCCGGAACCAGGCCGGCCTGATCGCACTGGACAAAAACCCGCGCCACATCGAAACCGTGAAACGCATTGTGGAATGGGCCGATGCGGCCGAACGCACCATCCGTGGCGGCTAAAGGCATTCTTGTGGTATAAGGCGCCCATGACGCTTTCCATCCCCGAACCCTTGCTTTCCACCTGCTGTTCAACATCCGGGGCACCCTGGCCATCGGCACCCAATGGCTTCCCGGCGCCAAACGGTGGGGTGGAGGAGACATCATGAAACCGACAGCGCGGTGGTGCCTGCCATGAAGCGAATTTTTTCGGTCGGCGGCGGGAAAGGCGGCGCAGGGAAGAGTTTTGTGACGGCCAGCCTCGGGGTGTTTCTGGCGCGGCAGCGCAAACGGGTGGTGCTCATCGATCTCGACCTGGGCGGATCCAACCTGCACACCCTTGTCGGCGTCAAGCCCGACGGTCCGGGCCTGCACTCGTTTCTTTCAAAATCCATCACCGACCTGGCCAAGACCGCCGTGCCCACTCCGGTGGCCAATCTCTACCTCATCGGGTCGGCGGCGTGTTCCATGGAAATCGCCAACCTCTACCATCAGCAGAAAGTCAAGGTCATCCGGGCCATCCGGAACCTACCCTTCGACATCATCCTGCTTGACCTGGGTGCCGGAACCCATTTCAACACCCTCGACTTTTTTTTGAGCGGCAGGGAAGGCCTGCTCGTTTTTACGCCGGAACCGACATCGGTGGAAAACACGATCCGCTTCATCCGTGCCGCGTACCTTCGCCGCCTCAAACAGATCGTCAAAGCCGATGCCTTTCACAGCGCGGTTCATGAGGCGATGGAAATGGCCGACGCCGGATTGCTGAACTCTCCCGATGTGATCGAACGGGTGATCCGGCATAACCCGGAAAAGGAAGAGCTGATGCGCCGCAGACTCGACGCGTTCACCTTTCGCATGGTGGTCAACCAGCACCGGAAAACCAACGATCCACGGCTCGGCGAATACCTGGAAAGTGTTTGCTCCCGTCATTTTTATTCCCGGTTCCGCTTCATGGGCTTCATCACCCACGACGAACGGGTCCACGACAGCGTCGCAGCCCGCTCCGTCTACGTGGAAAAGTATCCGTACACGTCCACCGCCACCGAATTGAAAAACATCGCCCATGCCCTTTTGACGGGCGGCCGGATCGTGGACAGGCAGGAGGGACTCCTCACATGAAACTTTTTGAGGAAATGAACTACTATGAGATTTTGAAGGTGCCGGTATCGGCCTCCGTATTCGAAATCAAGCAGGCGTATGCCAAGGCCGTGGCGCTCTATGGCGAGGAGTCTCTGGTGACGTACGGGATGTTTTCCGACAGCCAACGGGTGAAGTTGCTGCGTACCCTCGAGACGGCCTTTTTGACACTGATCGATGCCGATCAGCGCATCGCCTACGATGCCGCCCTGCTCGCCCGTGGAGATATCACCCCGGAGGAACGGATCAAAAAAGAAACCCGAAAACCCGAACCGATGATCCGCCCCGGGCCGCCGATTCAAAGAAAGACCATCCGGCAACGGGTTTCCGAAAAGGCGGAGGATCCCGAAATCCGGCGACTTGCCGCGGCGATCGCGCAAAAAGAGGTCATTGTCGGCGATGATTTTCGCCGGATCCGGGAGGCCCTGGGGGTGAGCCGTGACGATGTCTACAGCGTCACGCGGATCAGCGTATCGATCGTCCAGGCCATCGAAACCGATCAACACGATCGCCTGCCCTCGCAGCTCTACCTCAAAAACTTCCTGAAAACATACGCGGATCTCCTCGGCCTGCCGGCGGAAGCCATCATGCGCCGCTATCTCGCGTCCATGCCGCCGGCCCTCAACCCTTGACACTTCGAACATCCATCTTGAATTCTCATGATAGCGGTGCGCGGCAGCTCAGTGCCGACGGTGGACAACTTCAAGGAGACAGGATGACGATTCCCGGCAATCTGCTGACCACGGCCATGGCGGTCATGCCGCACACGGACGTTAAACGGGCCCTCGACACGGCGCTTTCGCTGGATATCCCGTTCTGGCCCCAACTGCCCAATTTCAGTTACCATGAAGACATGTACGTCCAGGCCGCCGAGCACTTCCCCGGCATTGTCCTGAATCTTGAAAAAAGGACCCTGCGCTTTTCCATGGTCCGGGTCATCGCGGAATTTGTAGAAACCATGGCCCATTTCGAAGAACCCGCGTATTTTGATGTCGGTGAGACCTATTCGGTGGTCTACCACACCTTTCTCGGTCTCGACCTGTCGGACCGGCCGGCCATCCGGGGGCAGCTGGAGGGCCCCATCAGTTTCGGATTCAACGTCCTCGACCAGGACGATCGCCCCATCCTCTTCGACGACACGGTCCGGCCGTTCATGCTCGAATTCATGGCCCGGCGGATCAACGTCCAGCTTTCCCGTCTCCTTGCCCGGAACGCCAACGCCTTCATGTTCGTCGACGAACCCGGACTGCAGTTTCTCTTCTCCGCCATGGCCGGATACGGGGACATGAAGGCAAAGGCCGACCTGGATCTCTTTTTTTCCATGGTCGACCGTCCCCGGGGAGTCCACCTCTGCGGCAACCCCGACTGGGATTTTCTTCTGGGCCTCGACCTGGATGTCCTCTCCTTGGACGTCTACACCAACGCGGAGGTATTTGCCTCCTACGCGAAATCCATCGGCCGGTTTTTGGACCGGGGTGGCGTGATCGTCTGGGGTATCGTGCCCACGGGATTCGAGCCCTTCGCTCAAGAAGACGTGGGCTCTCTCATCCGGCGCCTGGAGGCGGTCTGGGAAGTTCTTTGGCGAAAAGGGATCGACCGGGAACGGTTGCTCTCCCAAAGCCTTCTGTCGCCGGCCACCTGTTGCCTGGTCAATCCGGACAAGGAAAAGACCGTGGAAAACGCCTTCGCCTCGATCCGTGCCCTTTCGGCCCGCCTTCGGGATCGATACCGGGGAGGGATCCGATGACGCCCGATTCCCGGAACCGAGTCTTTTCTTATGCCATGCGCCGGGTCACCACCGAATCGGCCACCGGCTATTTCAGTGTTTTCCTCGACGACGAAATCGATGAGGGGACCGCTCTTTCCCTGGCGCGGCAACGGCCCCACGACGAGTTTCTGCGGCGGCACCTGCTGCGCCGGATCAACGCCTGGACGCCGGAGGCCCTGGCCGCCCGCATCGCGGCCGCGGCCCCGGGCGACCGTTTCCTGAAGGCGCTGTTTTTCGAAGCATGCCTTCTCAACCCGGAATTCGCCGAACTCGGTAACCGGTTCGATTCGACGGGCCTCGCCCCCCTGGCCGCGGAAAGCCCCCTGATCTTCATCCGGTCCCATCTTTTGGCCGATCAGAAGCGACATGCCCGGTGGGCGGCGGTCTTCCGGCAAAACATTCTCGAACACCGCCCGCTTCCGGCGCCCGACGCCGCCGGCCTGCCCGGACCGTTTCCGGAGCACCCCACCGGGGAAGCCCCCGAAGCCGTCACCGGCGTGGCCGCGCTTGGGGCCGGCCGGCCGCAGGCCCCGCACCCGGAGGCACCGCCCGCCGTGGTACGGCCGGAGGAGATCTCGGAAAAAGCCTTGGCGGGACTTTCCCGGGCCGGCGTGGCGCTCGGGGAAGAAATGCGCCACGAGGCCTCGTTAAGCCCCATCGCGTTGCTGCGAAACTGGCAGGTGGACGTTTCGGTAAACTGCGGTCGACACCGGTACCGGCTCTCCGGCGAGCAGACCGCCTACGGCCGGGGGCTTGAACTGGAATCGGCGCGGGTCGCCTGTGTCATGGAAGTCGTGGAGAGGGTTTCCGCCTATGCCGGGATCTCCGGCGATGCAATCGTCGGCCGCAAGAAAGACTACCCCTTGATCCACGGCCGGGCCTCGGCCCTGAGGGCTAACGGCATTCCGGTCATGGATCCCAACCGGCTCTGCCTGGAAGTGCCCTACCGGGACGATCCCCTTTACTGGATCGAGGGGGAGGCCGTCACGGCAAACGGCCCCGCGGCCGCGTGGGTCCCGGCCCAATGCGTTTTCCTGTTTTTAAATCTCGATGAAGTGAAGCTCTTCTCGGCCCTGGGCTCGACGGGGCTGGGGGCGGGAAATTCCCCGGCCCAGGCCAGGGTGAAGGCGCTCTTGGAAGTGATCGAACGCGACAGCGAGGCCACGACCCCGTTTACACCGGCGAAGTGTTTTGACATTGAGACCGCGGACGAACGGGTGGCGGCCCTTCTTTCAAGCTACGCGCAATGCGGCATCCACATCCAGTTTCTGGACATCACGCCGCCCTTGGCCATTCCGTGCTGCAAATGCTTCGTGACCGGCGGCGAGGGCACCATCACCTCCGGCACCGCCGCCCATCTGAACGCCCGGCAGGCCCTGATCTCGGCCATGACCGAGACCCCCTACCCCTATCCCTGCGGCCCGCCGTCCGCACCGGTCCCCCGGGCCGCGGTGCGGGTCCGGCTCGAAGACCTGCCCGATTACGGCGCGGGCCCGGAGAACGACCTGGCGCTCATCGAATCGGTTCTTGTTTCAAATGGCCACGAGCCGATCTACATCGACCTGACCCGCGCCGACATCGATCTTCCCGTCGTGCGGGCGATCGTTCCGGGCATGGAATTCCTCGGCGACTTCGACCGCTTCTCCCGGGTGCACCCGCGGCTTTATGCCAATTACATGAAGCTTTTCAACCCGAGCGCATGATCGCCACCGGCCGGGGGGCATTGGGCATTTGACCGCTGTCGCGGCGTCCTTTGTCATTGCTTTTTCTTCTTCATGCGGGCATTGAATTCCGCGACCGCGTTGTCGTAGGCTTCCCGCCGGGTCTGGTATTCTTTGGCCCTCACGTTGTAGTCCGCCACATGGGCCCGGTAGGCACGATATTCTTCGGCGGTCTTGATGGCCGCGCGTTCTTGGTTGAGTTTTTCCAGCTCCGCGCTCAACGCCCGGTACATTCCATCCAGTTCGCCCCGCTTGGCTTCGAGCCCGGTGTAATTTTCGACCCCGCGGCCTTCCGCTCCGAGGGCGTCGTTGCTCGGACCGGCGCTGGTTGCAACCGTTTCCTTTCCTTCGGTTGCCGAGGCGCCGTTCTCCGCCGGCCTAACTTGGGCTTCCGGCGCCGAATTAACGCCGGCGTCCTCGTGTGGTTTGATGGTTTTGCGTTGATCGACCGGAACGTCCGCCAGGTTATCGGTATAGCGAACCGCCCCGTCGGCGTCCCGGTACTTGTACCAATCCGCTTGAACCGGCGGACAAACCAGGGCGCCCGTCGCGGCGATCAAAAAAAGCCAGAGGAGTAAGGATTTCATCATTGCCTCGGAGGAACCGGAATCAACCAAAGGGATACGACCGACTGCCGGTCGGGGCTCAACATGAATCCCACGAGAGCCCCGGGCTGGAATGCCGCCGCCGTTGAACTGGCCCCGCCGGGCGTGTTGAAGGTCACGCCCGGCGCCAGTCGGTGGAGCGAATCGTCGATCACGACGACCTTGCTGTCGATCCGGAGCAAATGCCCGTAACCGTCGAACCCATCCGGGTAGCCTTGCGGCAGGGTCCACTCGCCTTTATAGGGGCCGTCATGGGCCGATGCCGAACGCCCCGTCGACAACACGAAGAGCCCGACAACGAACGCGAAACAAACGACTGGAATCGACAACCGGCAAATCTTGGGTTGGCTTGACATGACGTCCATCCTCATTGGTTTCTCTGAATCTCGTACCAGTAATACATCCCGATCTTGGCCTTTTTTTCGTTGATGGTTTGAATGGTTCCATTGGACGTACTGAAGTATTTCACTTCGTCGTTCGGAAGGATGACGATCGAGGGAACCGAGGCCCTCCCGGCGACCTGCATGCCGCTTGGCGCAAGATTGGCATAAATGGGATTGCCGTTGGAATCCGTGCCGATCTGGACCTTCACCAGGTCGTTGCTGTTGATGAGGTGGTCCGCGTTCACGTCGAACACCGGCTGACTCTGCCCGGCGCCGCTGCAGGCGTTGGTTTCCATGACGATGGAATTGCCGCCTGCGCCGCAGGGGGTCTGATTCGGGGTGAACCCGATGGAGATCACGTTCCCCTCACGGATGATGACGTCGCTGACGATCCGCTCCCCGGGGGTGGGCAAATCCATATACCAGCCCACATCCGCGACGGGATCGGGAATCGATCCCTTGTTGTTGAAGTCGCACCCCGTGCCCACACCGGCGTTCGCGCCGCAAGTGCCCGTGGTGCTCGTTTGCGTGGTCGTGGTCCAATCCGGCGCGTTGGTGCTGACAAAGAGCAGGTATTCGGACGCCCCGTTGACTGTGTAATATCCGCTGTAGGGCTCCACGGTCTGCTGCAACAGGTTTACCGTGTTCACGTTCGGCAGATTCGCGCCATCGAATGCCGTGAGGTGGGCAGTGGTCGTTGCGCTCCGGTCGAATGCACCAAGCCGCTCGGTCGGATCCACGGCGTTGTCGGTCCATGAATAGTCCCAGATCCCGTAAAGGGTCTGCGTGCTCTGGTCCTGGACGTCGGTCGCCCCCAGGTACTGACCCGTGCCGAACAGAACCATGAGCCCGGGCTTTGAGCAGTGGAACATGACGTCGGGTTTGGTGGTGATGGGCTGGGTGCCGCTGGGGCCGACCGCCGTGAAGAGCGGCTCCGGCGTCGTACCGGAAGAAAAGGCCACGCCCCATTTGGTGTAGTCGCTCGACGTGAAGTCGAATTTCCACATGTTGCCTTGCAAATCGCCGGCATACACATAGTCGACCGTCAAGTCGTTGTTCGTGTCGACGGGGGTCGGACTGGAAAGGCCGTTGCACCCGCCGACCCCGGTATCGATCTTCCGGATCACGGTCCCGTCGCTCGGATTCAGCACGTAGAGCACGGCGTGTCCGTTTTTGCTGGCGTAGCCGTTGCCCGCGAGGACCACCCACGGGTAAGTCGTGCTGTTTGTTCTCACGATGGCGGGAACGCCATAGGTGTAGCCCATGTCGGGATCCAAATCCGCTTCGGGGCCGGGCGTAGCGCTCGCCGGGTACTCCCACTTGACCGCGTTGGCCACGGCGGATTCGGTGGTCAGCGCGCCGGGGTTGTTGACGTTGAGGGCGTAATATCCCCGGCCGCCTTTTCCGAGTCCTCCGACAAGCAGCGTGGTGTTGCTGTCTATCTGCTCGATGGCCGGGGTCATGTCGACGTAGAACAGATGCGAGTAATTCGGATCCGTCAGTTGGATGAGGTTGTTGAAAACCAGGTTCGGCACATAGGCGAACTGCTCCACCCCGGTGGTGGCGTTGAAGGCATGGAGCATGCCGTCGTTTCCGCCGGCGTAGAGCATCCCGTTGTAGAAGAGGGGCGAGGAGTGAACGATGTCGCCCAGGAGTTTCCCGGCCGTCCGTTTTCTGAAAATGCCGCCCGTATTTTCGGTTTCATGTGTTTGATCGCCCCGCAGGTAGGGTACCCGCAGCTGGGCGTTCGTGTTGGCGCTTTCCGTGGAGGCCTGGAGGGCCGCCTTCTGCGCGAGGGAACGGTTGAGCCATTCAAACGGCGTCCCGTAGGAACCGTTGTAGGTGGCGATCACACGGTTGGCGGCCGATGGCAATACGGAGGCCGCGTCCCACAAGGGATTGGAAGTATCCACCGCGCCGGTCGTCTGATCGACCTGGTACGACTTGACCGTGCCGGTCCACCCGTCCGTGGTGGTATCCGAATAGGTGGACTGGAATACGCGGATACCGGTATTCATTTGTTGATACAGTTGATCGCCGTTCACGGAGACGGCCGCAGCCGAACCGATCCGTTGCTGGATGCTTTGGACCACGGTGTTGAAGGCGTTGATCATTTCATCCGGGTTCTGCGCGTTGAAAAATTCGCCGCGGCCGTTGATCGCGGCGTGCCAGAGGTCATCGATCTTGTAGAGATCGCCGTTGCTGCCGTTACTCTGCGGATTCTGCCAGGTCGGGCACTGGCTGCTGTAGGTGGCCGGATCGTCTTCGCATTCCTGGATGTCGTACGTTGACGGGTCCATGCTCCCGTAGGCGCCGAAGGAAACGGTGTAGGTATCCACGTGCGGCCAGGTGGCGACATCGTGCGGATTGTTCGGATCCGTGGGGACATTGGCGCCGGCGGTCAGGGAATTGTCCAAACTCCGCGCATAATAATACATGGCGATATCGGCCAGTGTATTGCTGTAGGTGTCGCTGTACGGCTTTCGTGTCAACTGCTCGGTGGTGCCGGCCAGGAGGTATCCCGGGGAGGTGCCGTCGGCATTCCCCACGCTCGGATTGGGGGTGTTGCCGTTGTAATAGCCGTCGGTGAAAAGAATCATGAAATTCTGCTGGCACTCGCCGCCGTTAGCCGCGGTTGCGATCGGCGAGGGGCCGATCCCGCCGTCTGAGTTGTCGGTCTTGTCAAAATACTCCCCGACATTCTCCATGGCCTGGCGCATCGGGGTTCCCTGTTCGCTGACGCGATACGCGTACAATTCCGTGAGCAGCGTCGCCTTGTTCGAGGTATCGGAAAGGTTCAACACCGGTTGCACGAGGTTCTGGTTGATCGTGTAGATGCCGACATTGACGTTCGTCAGGTTGTTGATGACGCGGCCGACGGCGGCGTGCAGGGCCAGGTCCCGTTTCCGGTAGTACTCGAACCAGTTGGCGAAATTCTGCCGTTCGTCCGTGTAGTCACGGGAGGTCACCACGTCGCTCGGCAGGGTGGAGGTGTCCGTGACCTGGGTCAAGCCCGTGACCTGGTTGTTGCCGTTCGCCGTGACGAGGTAGTAGTTGATCGCGCCGTTATCCACCGTCACCAGGTAAATGTTCCCGGTGGTTGCCGACTTCACGTAATAATGGTCGTTGGGGATGTTGACGACGGTCGGCGTGCCATGCGGCACCAGGCTAACGGAATCCGCGGAAACCGACGTAAAATCGGTGGAGCTTACGGTATGGGAAAGCTGGACCGATTCATTGGCGTTTCCTTCAAACCAGAGATTGCTTGCAATCGGTGTCTGCCCGTTGCCGCCGGTCGTCTGATCGACGTTTACGGTCGTGGAGCTTGCACCGTTGTTGTACGTGATGGTGTACGGAACGCCGGTGGAATTGCCGTTGTCCGTGTTCCAGGTGGCGTAGACATCGTAATGACCCGGGGGGATCGTCGTTGATGGAATCGTCCACTTCGCCGTATAGGTGCCGTAAAGGTTGGAATAGTTCGACCACCAGCCCCAGCCGCCTGTTTTTACCTGCAGTGGAGAGTACAAGTACTCTCCGTTTACGGCGGCGGAACTCGAAGCCCAATCCCATCCGTCCACGTTGGTGCCATAGGTGTTGGTATACGCACCGGTACCGGAAAATTGCGGGTTCACCGTGCTGCCGTTCGTGGTGTCATCGATGGTGAAACCGGCTCCCGATTCGAGGGAGACGTAAATTCCATTCAGGTTGAGCGATGAACTCGCCCCGGGCGAGGTCAGGGGGCTGTTCGGATCGGCATCGGTATACCCGGTTCCCGGCCAGGCGACGTAGGTGATCGTCGGGTCGTAATACATGTGGTTGTAGCCGGCGTACTGCGACAGGTAGTCGAGCCGATCGGTGCCGGAGAGAACATAGGAATAGGTCCCGTTCTGGTAAATCCGGTCGTCGCCGCCACTGAGGTCGTTCGGTCCCCAGAGGTAGGTATATTCGGTGGTGTAGCCCGATGAGACCGGGGGGGTGAACGCGCCGTCGGTCTCGTTGGTCAGGAATTCCCAGTCCATGCTGCCGGAGTCGTCCAGAACGAACATGATGTTCGCCGGCGTGTTGTTGAGCCGGGCGTCCAGCGGCGCATCGTCAAGATCCAGACAGGCGGTGTTGTCCGGGGTGTTGAACGAGGCAACGATGGAGTGGTCCCCCGTGACGTCCGAGAACGTGTACGTGCCGGTGGTGTTTCCGGCAAACCCGGATTGGGAAAGACCGTCCACCGTCACGTCCGCGATGGTGTTGCCGCTGGATGCCGTAACGGTAAACGTCTGGCTGCCGCCGTCGCTTACCGGAACATTTCCCGACGGGTCGATCGTTCCGCCGTACTTTGCCGTTGCGGCGATGGTGTGGGTGACGGCGCAGTTTACAACCAGCGTGTAACTGCCCTGAGCGCTGTGCCCCGATCCCGCCCCCTGGACCGCCAGGTAATAGATTCCCGGATTGAGCGCCTGGTCGATGGTGAAATTGTTGTTGCCCCCGTGGTAGGAGGAGCCCGTCTCATCGTCGATCACGCTGCCGCTGGCGTCGTAGAGCGTTCCACGGGTGTACGTGGAGCCGGTCGTGTAGAAGGTGACCGTTTGCGACGTGGTGTTGGTGGATAAATCCAGCTTGAACATGTCGACATCGCCGGAGTAAGCGATACTTCCCGGATACGAATTGCCGCAGGTAACCAGATCGGCGGTAGCAAAGGTGTTTCCCTGGTCGTTTGACGTCGCCGTGATGGTCAATGCGTAGGAGCCCGTGGCCTGGGAGCCGGACTGGCTCTGCACCATCAGGTAATAGGAGGAGCCCGCCGTCGCCGTGTAGCTGATGGTGTTTGTCTTCGTGGAGGCCTTGTAGCTACCGGTGGCCAGTGCGTTGGCCGGGCAGCTGCCGCTTCCGTTGTTCGCGTAAAGGGCGATGCCGGTGGGCATCCCGGTCACCTGGATTGTCATGACCACCGAATCCTGGACGTTCAGCTGGAAGTAATCGGAATCGGTGGACGGGTAGATGATGCCGTTCGAGGTCACCGGATTCGAGGTGGTGTTCGCGGAAGTGACGGTCAAGACCGTGGCGCCCGCGCCGCAGGTATCGCCGTGATCGTAAAAGTTCGCGACGATGGTGTGATTCGTGGTCACCGGACTGAATGTGTAAGTGGCCGCAGCCGATGTGGTACCCCACGCCTGGGATACCCCGTCGACGACGAAATCGGCCGCGTAGTTGGTATCCGGCATCGCCGTGAACGAAGGAGTCGATCCATAATCCACGGTCTGGGGCGAATTCGGAGAGATATCCCCGTTGTTGCCCGCGCTCGGCGTGATCGTGATCTGTTTGATAAACGTGGCGGTTATTGTCTCATCGCCCGTCACATTGGACGCGGTGACGGACGTCGTCGGGGATGTGGCCAGCACATTCCCGTTCTGGTCCACCCAGTTCACAAACCGGAACCCGCTGTTCGCGGTCGCGGTGACGGCGGTGGCGTCGTTGCCGGTTTTAATGAGCTG
>JBJKPT010000693.1:0-3256 GCA_046706045.1 Desulfobacterales bacterium | reverse complement strand
GGACCGGGCACCTGCTACCCGCCCCATGCGCATCCGTCCAGCGAATGCCTCTACGTGCTCTCGGGACGGGGCACGTGGAACCTTGAAAACGGCCCGACCATCAGTCTGCCGCCGGGAAAGGCCGTGTGCATTCCCCACGGTTGCACCCACGCCTTCTGGTCCATGAACACACCGCTGGCGGGCATCTATCTTTGCTCCGGAATGGTCACCGTCTACCCGGCACTCAAACCCATGGCCTCCATCCGGCACGGGCCGCTGTGAACCCGTACAAAATCATGGAACCGGTGGGCTTCGGCGCATGTCGTTTCCGTTCTGCCCGATGTCCGTTTGCTTCTATTTATCTTGGAGGAAATCAGCGATCATTTTATAAATCCGGATCAGGGAACACCGATGCTCAAATTTATTATCCGCCGTTTAATGCTTTTATTCCTGACCATGCTGCTCGTGTCCATGGCCGTCTTCGGGATTACCCAGTTTTCTCCAGGCGACATCGCACGGAATGTTCTCGGGGCCTTCGTCACCCCGGAGCAGGAAGCCTCCTTTCTGGCTCAAAACGGTTTCGATCAACCCCTCGCCCTGCGCTACATCTATTGGCTGATCGGAGATGACTGGGTTGCCAGCCGTCATGTGGGCATGCCCCTTCGGCGCATCGTCACTCCCGACGGCTTCATCGAATGGTGGGCGGTAAAACCCAACGGAGACCTGGTTCGTTGGAAGCTGGAGGGTCCCAATCTCGAAGCCGAGGAAAAAATGCCGAACGGCAGCATCCGGGGATACACCGACAACGCCCGCTGGCATAAGAATGCGGACGGGACGGTGACCTGCTGGGGGGTGACGGAGGCAAACCGTGCCGTGGAATGGCAACGCGGCAGCAAGCAGACCGCGCAGGTGTTCATCATCGGCCACGGCTGGATGACCACCCACAACGCCCCGGTCGCTTACCTTCCCCTTACCAAAGGATTTCTTCGCGGCGATTTCGGATTGTCCCTGCGCACCGGCGTTTCCGTCAACAAGAGCATCTTCACTCGATTCCGGAACTCCATGGTGCTGGCCGGCAGCGCGTTTGTGATCGTGATGCCGCTGGCGCTTCTGCTTGGCATGATCGCCGGACTGGTGGAAGGTTCCTGGGCGGACCGGATTCTGTCCACCGGCGGCATGATGGTCTCCGTCATCCCGGAATTTGTCATCGGCATCTTCCTGATCCTGATCCTGGCCGTCTGGTTGAACCTGGTTCCGGGGGCCACCGTTTTTGGTGCCCAGGCCCCCTGGCAGGAGCCCAGCATGATGATTCTGCCCGTGATGACCCTCACCATGATCGAGCTCGGCTACGTGCTGCGGATCACCCGGGCGAGCATGGTGGAGGTCATGCGTTCGCCCTATATCCGCACCGCTCACCTCAAGGGTCTGACGTATCGCCTTATCGTGGTCAAGCACGCCATCCGCAACGCATTGATCGCGCCCATCACCGTGATCATGCTCCACGTCAACTGGCTGATCGGCGGCATCGTCGTGACCGAAGTGGTGTTCGGCTTCCCGGGGCTCGGGAGCTATCTGCTCTCCTCGGCCCTCTACAAGGACGTCAACGCCCTGGAAGCCGGAGCGATGCTGCTCGTCGTGGTCGCGGTCGGCACCCAACTCATCGCCGATATCGTTTACACGTTCCTGAATCCCAGGATCCGTTATTCATAAAGGAGACGGCATGAGTGCATCGGAAATCGCCGGCACGGTGAAGGGAAGGAACATGACGACCGATGGGCCGCCCGCCTTCGACCGGACGCGAAAGGCGATGAAGGTTCTCCTCTCGTCGAAGATCGCCATGGTCGGCTTGGTGATTGTGCTCTTCTGGGTGTTGGCATCCGCCTTCGCGCCCCTGTTGACCCATTATACCCCACTCCAGCAGGACTGGATGGCACCGAACCAGGGGCCATCGCTGCACCACATCCTCGGCACCGACGAGTTGGGCCGGGACCTCTGGGCGCGCCTGCTCTACGGTGGCCGGGTGGTCATGGTGATTCTGCCCATCTCCGATCATTTCTGGCTGCCCGGCGGCACCGCCGTCTGGGGGGTCTTCGTCGGACTGGTGATCGGCTGCACCCTGGGGCTGGTGAGCGGGTATTACGGCGGCTGGATCGATGAGATCGTCATGCGGCTGTTGGACGCCATGATGGCGGTGCCCGTGATCCTGCTCTACCTCATCATCATGGTGGCCTTGGGGGCCTCGGCCCTGAACGTGGTGATCGCCATCACCATCGTGGGAACCCCGGGCATCGCCCGCCTGGTCCGAAGCCTAACCCTGGACATTCGGACCCGGGAGTACGTCAAGGCCGCCGAAACGCGGGGCGAAAGCGCCTTGTACATCATGTTTGTCGAGATTCTTCCGAACGCCCGCGGCCCCATCATCGTGGACTCCATGCTGCGGGTCGGCTACGCGGTCTTTGCCATGGGGACCCTGGGATTTCTCGGCCTGGGCGTTCCGCCGCCGTCCCCGGACTGGGGCAGCATGGTCGCCGAAGGCCAGCAGTTCATCCTGACGGGCAGCCCCTGGGCCGCCCTGTGGCCGGCATTGGCCATCGCGACGCTCGTGGTCGGCCTCAATTTCCTCGCCGACGGGATCAGCGAGGAGTCGACCCGCTACCAGTAACAACGAGGGATTCGCATGTCCAACACGCCATCCACGCCGGTATTGGAAGTCAAGGATCTTGAAATCGCCTACAAGACCCGCAATGCGGTCTTGACCGTGGTCCGGGGGGTGAACTTCACCGTCGGGCAAAGGGAAACCATCGGGCTGGTGGGCGAATCCGGCTGCGGGAAAAGCACCATCGCCTTCGGCATCCTCGATTTTCTCGGCCGAAACGGCATCATCGCCAGCGGCAGCATCAAATTCCAGGGAGAGGAACTCGTGGGACGCGACCCCCGCGAGCTGCGCCACATCCGGGGCAACAAGATCTCCATGGTCTACCAGGATCCCATGCAGGCCTTGAACCCCACGATGAGGGTCGGCGATCAGCTCATGGAGGTATTGACCACCCATCGGAAGAAATCCCCCTCGGAGGCGCGGGAGCGTGCCGTAGCAATGCTCAAACGGGTCTACATGCCCGATGCCGGCGACGTGATGAGGCGCTATCCCCACATGATTTCCGGCGGCCAGCAGCAGCGGGTGGTGATCGCCATGGCGATGTTGAACGATCCCTCCCACTTGATCATGGACGAGCCGACCACGGCCCTTGACGTCACCGTGGAGGCCGCCGTGCTGGAC
>JBJKPT010000692.1:0-8446 GCA_046706045.1 Desulfobacterales bacterium | reverse complement strand
GGTGTCCGGGGCGAAATCAAGGGTCGCGAAATGATCGGCAACGGTCTCTTCGCGGCGGATCAGTTCGGCCGAGCCGTCCGTGCGCAAGAGAATTTCCTTGGGCCGCAGCTTGCCGTTGTAGTTGAATCCCATGGCATGGCCGTGGGCACCGGTGTCGTGAATCAGCACGAGGTCTCCGGTCCGGATTGCCGGAAGCCGTCGCTGAACGGCGAACTTGTCGTTGTTTTCGCAAAGGGAGCCCACCACGTCGACGATTTCCTCCCCGGCCGCAGCGCCCTTTCCGGTAATGCTGATGTGGTGGTAGGCCCCGTACATGCCCGGCCGCATCAGGGCGCTCATGCAGGCATCGACCCCCACGTATTCCCGGTAGGTGGACTTGCGGTTGATCGCCCGGGTCACGAGGACTCCATGGGGACCCGTCATGTAGCGGCCGCTTTCCATGAAAAGGGCCGGCATGTAACCGTTTTCCACCCGGAAAGCCTCGAATGCCGAGACGATCTCCCGGGCCATGGCGCCGAGGTCCAGGGGGATGTCGTCCGGCCGGTAGGCGATCCCCAGGCCCCCGCCGATGTTGAGGAAATCGAAACGGATGCCCAGGGCATCGCCGATCTCGCGGGCCAGGTTCAGCAGGGCCCGGGCCGTTTCCACCATGTACGTGTGTTTGCGTTCGTTTGAGGCGAGCATGGTGTGCATCCCGAAGCGCTTGGCACCCATCGCCATCGCACGACGGTAAGCCGGCAGCATCTGCTCGTGGGTCAGGCCGTACTTGGCCTCCACGGGGTTTCCGATGATGCGGTTTCCGGTACGGCGCGGGCCCGGGTTGTAGCGGAAGCAAATGCGCTCCGGCATTTTCGGCAGCGCATCGATCAGCGTGATGTCATCGAGATTGATGAGGCTGCCGCCATCGGCGAGGGCGGCCTCGAATTCTTTGGCGGTGGTGTTGTTGGAGGTGAACATGAGATCCTCCCCACGGCATCCCGCCCGCCGGCTGAGGAGCAATTCCGGAATGGAACTGCAATCGCAGCCGAATCCCATCTCCGCCATGATCTCAAGGATCCGGGGGTTGGGCAGGGCTTTCACCGCGAAATACTCCCGGAACCCGGGAATCGGCTCGAAGGCGGCCTTCACCGCCTCGCCGGTCCGGCGGATACCGGCTTCGTCGTAGATGTGAAACGGGGTGCCGTAGTGGTTCGCGATATCGTCCAGAACCGGCAGCAGGCGACGCTCAAAATCCGGGGACATCGGCATGGGAGGTTCTCCTTACAAACAAGTTTCCGATGAGTGCAGGTGTAAACAAGGACCGGCTCCGCCGGCGCGGCGGCACGCTATTTCGGCACCGGGTCGACGGGAAACCGCCAGGTTTCCTTGAGGGTGGAAAGGGCGATCGCGGTGCGGGTGCCGGTGACGTGGGGGATCGAAAGGATCCGTCCCCGCACGAGCCGATCCAGTTCTCCGGGGTCGCGGACCCGGGCCTTGACGAGGAACCCGTCGTCTCCGGAGACGTAATGCACTTCCTGGACATCGGCAAGGTCGGCCAGGGCCCGTCCCACCCCGTTGGCGCCGGCCGCGGCGTCCACGGCGATGCGAATGAACGCCACCAGGTTCCGGGCAAAATGGTCGGGGTTCAGCCGAACCTCGTACCCATCGATGATGCCCTGCTTTTCGAGTTTGCGGATCCGTTCGAGCACCGCCGACGGGGCCATGGCCACCTGCCGCGCCACTTCGACGTTCGGGATCCGGGCTTTTTCCTGGAGAATCCGGAGGATATTCAGATCGATCTCGTCCATTGTTCACCAATTTTCGGGATTTTTTTGAAAAATATTCTCTTAAAATGATATAGTCAAGAATATTATTCTCTAATAATTGCTGTTATTAGAATCGATCGGCTGCCTCCATTGACACCGGCAGGCGCCGCGGGATAAGGGAGGCGCAACATCGACGGCCTTTCCCATCCGAGGCCCTGACCCCGGATCGCGATCGGGTTTTTCATGAAGATTCTGCTGATCTATCCGTACTGCCTGGAGGCGCGCATCCACGTCGAGGACGTGGCGGCCGTGCCGATGGGCGTGTATTATGTGGGGGCTCTGCTCAAGGCCGACGGCTTCGACGTCGAGGTGCTCAACTGGTACGACATGTCGGGCCGCGACGCGGACATGCGTCGCATTTTCGAGGAAAAGCGGCCGGCGGTGATCGGGCTGAGCGTGCTTTCGGCGAACCGTTGGGGCGCCGTCGATATCGCCCGGATCGCCAAGGGCGTCGATCCGGGGGTGCGGGTCGTTTGCGGCGGCATCGGCGCCAGCCTCTTGTGGCGGCACCTGCTTTCCCATGTGCCCGAGATCGATGCCGTGGTCGTGGGAGAGGGGGAATATCCCATGCGCGCCATCGCGAACCGGGTGGCCGCCGGCCGGGGGGAGGCCCTCTTCGATCTGGCCGGGGTGGCCTGCCGCCGGAACGGCCGGGTTTTTCTGACCCCGCCGGATCCGCCCGTTGCCGATCTGGACGCGTTGCCCAACCCGGCCCGCTATTTTTCCTTTCCCCACGTGGCCCTGAGCCGGGGTTGCCCCGGGGGCTGCACGTTTTGCGGCTCACCCGGGTTCTGGGGCCGCCGGGTCCGATTCCATTCCGCGGACTGGTTCGTGGCGGAGCTCCAGGCGCTTTCCGACCGGGGCGTCCGTTTTTTTTATGTCTCCGACGACACCTTCACCCTGCGCCGGCAACTGGTGATCGACGTCTGCCGCCAGATCGTCGAAAGGCGGCTGAACATCACCTGGGCCGCCATTTCCCGGGTGGACGCCGTCGACGCCGGGTTGCTCAAATGGATGCGTCTCGCCGGTTGCATCCAGATCAGCTACGGCGTGGAAAGCGGAAGCCCCGGGATCCGCAAGCGCCTCGGCAAACCCCTTTCCAACGCGGCGATCCAACGGGCCTTTGCCCTGACCGCAAGCCACGGGATCCTGACGCGGGCCTATTTCATCTACGGCTGCCCGGGGGAAAACGCGGAAACCATCCGTGAGAGCCGGGAACTCATCCGCGCCATCGGCCCGTTGTCGGCGATTTTTTATATCCTCGCGCTATTTCCCGGCACCGCGCTCTACGATCAATTCCTCGCCCGCACCGGTGTGTCCGAAGACGCGCTGTGGCAGGAGCGTATCGAAGACCTGCTCTATTACCAAACGGATCCGACCATCTCGGCCGACGATGTCCGGGGCTGGGGAAAGGATCTTCGAACGTTTTTTTACCGGCACCTGCCCGAATTCGTGGCGGCGGTCGATCTGGTGGCGGATCCGGAGATGGCGCCGTTTCATGCCGATTTTTGTTCACGCCTCGCCATGACCTTCGACCATGGCGACTATGCGGGGATTCCGGAAATTCCGAATCCCGGCGGTGTTGCCGAAGGGCTTTACCGAAAGGCCCTCGGCTTTGCCCCGGATCCCCGGGCCTATCTCGGCCTGGGTATCCGCCTGCAAAAGCAGGGGGCCGTCGAGGAGTCGATCCGCCTCCTTGAAGAGGCCGCAGAACGGTTCCCCGGGGATGCGCACATTCACATCTGCCTCGGGGTCAGCCGGATGAATGCCGGAGACCGCGACGGGGCACTGAAGCAGCTCATGCCGTTTAAGGATCATCCCCAGGCCGCCGCCTACATCGCCGCCTGGACTTAGTGGCCATGGACATCATTACAATGGCATCCGGTGGCCGATCCATCCAGGTCCTCAGCGTTGCTCGGCGCTCACATACGACTGGTATTCTCGCTTCTCGCGCCTTGTGGCCCCGGCGCCTCGACCATCTCGGTGCGTCACCGTATTTACGCCCAGGACCACTTGGAAAATGTCCGAAGACACCGCGCGCGCCGAAGGAACCGTTCCCCGGTGTGCGCCAACCCGACCTTTTGAAAGGAGTGTCCCGTGAAGCAACGCATTCTCATCGCCTTTGACGATTCGGAAAACGCCATGCGAGCCGCGGATTATACGGCTGTCCATCTCGGTGCTCAAAACGAGGTCACCCTGTTTCATGTCCTGCCGGACACGGCGGCCCTCTGCGATCTGGCCAGTCCTGAGTTGACTCCGGTGTTCAAGGCCGAACAGCAATCGTTTTGCAACCTGGAAAACAAGAAACGAAGTCTCGTGGAACAAGCCGCCAAGCAGGCCCGCGAGCGTCTCTTGAGCGCCGGGTTCAGTTACGCGGACATCCATATCAAGATCGAGACCAAAAAAAGGGGCATCGCCCGGGATATCGCGGAAGAGGCCGAACAGGGATACGACCTGGTGGTGATCGGCCGCCGGGGCATCTCCGGGGTCCGGGATTATTTTCTTGGAAGCGTTTCCCAGAAGGTCCTTCACCTGGCAAAGAACGTGTCGCTGCTGTTTGTCGATTGATGAAAAATCGGACAGGGAAGGCGCCGGGGGAGGGGGAGCGCCCCGGCGGCCTTTCCGGCGCCTTCCGCGCGGAGCGCGGCGGCCGGCGGGTTCAGGTCTTGCCGGATGCCGGGTCCGGGTTTTTAGCCGGGGTTTTCTCCGGCGGACGCCAGGTGCGGATCCGGATCAGTTCGGGAAACGCATCGCGTTTGTAGACGGATTTTCCCAGCAGAAGCCGCAGGCACTCCTGAATCCCCTCGCTCATGGTCGGGTGGGGGTGGACCGATTTGAGGACGTCCCGGATCCCCTTGTCCTGGTCCATGAGAAAGGCGATGGACATGATGGTCGTCGAGACCTGGGGACCGGCGGCGCGCATGCCGAGAATCTTCTGCTCGTCGTCGTCGCTGACGATGATTTTGACGAATCCGCCGGTGGCCCGCATGGCGATGGCCCGGCTGAGAAGGGCGTTGCCGTAAGTGGCCACCCGGTAGGCAATGCCTTTTTGTCGGCAGGCCTTTTCGTTCAGGCCGACCGCGGCAACCGCCGGTTTGAAGAACATCACCGTGGACATGTTGTGGTAGCGCATCGGATATTTCAGGGTGCCGTACATTGCCTTGACGGCGTAGCGGCTTTCCATCTCGGCGAGATTGACCAGGGCCGGGTGCTGGCAGACGTCGCCGGCGGCATAGATGTGACGGGCCACCCTGCACGCGTTGTCGGAGTCGAGATAGCCCCGTTCGTTGGGGGTCAGGCCGACCGCGGCGAGGTTTAAGTCGCCGATCCGGGGGATCCGGCCGATGGAGATCAGGACGGCGTCCACGGTGACCACCTTGGAATGGCCCTGGACAAAATCCAGGACAACCTCCAGGTGCTCGGGCTGGTGGATGATGTCCCGAAGTACCGCCGAGTGCAGGATCTTCACCCCGTTCTGGATCAGGTTGCCGCTGATGAAATCGCTGACGTCGTCGTCCTCGAAGGGGATGATCCGTTCGGCATGATCGACAAGGTAGACCTGGGTCTGTCTGAAGTTGGAAAAGATTGTCGCGTATTCGCAGCCGATGATCCCGGCGCCGATGATCATGAGCCGTTTGGGGAAGGCCTGCAGGTTCAGGATGCCGTCGGAGTCAAAGACCCGGCGCTGATCCAGAGGGATCCCGGGAAAGGCACGCGGCGCCGAGCCGGTGGCAATGAGAAAGTTCCGGGCCCGGACCGATTCGGTGCGGCCGCCGGGGTAAGTAACCGACACATCTTCCTTCGAGGCAAACCGGGCCCAGCCGCGCTTGAAGCAAATCGAGCCGGGGCCGTTGAAGCGGCGGGGACGGAAGGTCTCCAGCTGCGAGAGCATCTGCTGCTGCTTTTCTTCCACCGCCTCGATGACGCTGGCCCGCACGGCCCCGTAGCTGACCGTCAAATCCGTGCTCCGGTAGCCCCGGTCGATCTTTGCGGCCACGTCGAAGTCCTTGGCGAGCTCCCACATGGTCTTTGACGCCAGAGCCCCCCACATGACCCCGGCCCCGCCGATTTCACCGGCTTCGATGAGGCAGACATGCTTTCCCAGGTCCAGGGCGCGCATGGCGCCGGAAAAACCGCCGGGGCCGGCGCCAAGGATGCATACGTCAAAAACGGTGGGCTCATGTTCGGGCATGGCAGGGTTCCCCCGGTTCGAGTGGTTGGGGTTGGCAAGGGTTCGGGATCGCTATCGGCATCGGGTTTCGATGCGGGTTTCCGACTCCGATTTCGATCCCGATGGCGATTTCGATGGGTTCAATTCTGAAAAGCCTATTTCAGGGCTTTTCGGATCCGTTCCATGGCGATTTCGACGTTTTTCCGGCTGTTGAATGCGCTGATGCGGATAAACCCGCCGCCGCAGACCCCGAATCCGATCCCCGGGGTGCAGACCACACCGGCGCAATCGAGCAGCTCATCGAAGAAGGCCCAGGAATCCTTTTTGCCGTCCACCCAGATATACGGCGAGTGGTCTCCGCCCGCGCAGGCAAATCCGAGATCGGTCATGGCGCGGCGGATGATGCGGGCGTTTTCCAGGTATTCGTCGATCCGGTCCACGACCTGGCGGCGGCCCTCGGGGCCGTAGATCGCCTCGGCGGCCCGCTGAACCGGGTAGCTCACCCCGTTGAACTTCGTCGATTGGCGCCGGAGCCACAAATCGTGGAGCCGGTGGGCGCCTCCCGCGCGGTCATAGGCCATCGCGGATTTGGGTACCACGGTGACGGCGCAACGCACGCCGGTGAACCCGGCGGTCTTGGAAAAGCTTCGAAACTCGATGGCGACATCCCTTGCCCCGGGAATTTCAAAGATGGATTGGGGCAGGCGATCGTCCCGGAGGAAGGCGACGTAAGCGGCATCGTAGAGGATCAGGGCCTTTTTCTCACGGGCGAAATCGACCCAGGCCCGGAGCCGTTCCCTGGAGATGGTCGCGCCGGTGGGGTTGTTGGGATAGCACAGGTAGATGAGATCGACGGGGACTTCGGGAAAGTCCGGGACGAATCCGTTTTCCGCGGTGCAGTCCATGTACACCACGCCGCCGTAACGGCCATTTTCCATCGCACCGGTGCGGCCGGCCATGACGTTGGTGTCGAGGTAGACCGGGTAGACCGGGTCCGGCAGCGCGATGGCGATGTTGCCGGCAAAGAGTTCCTGAATGTTTCCGGTGTCGCATTTGGACCCGTCGCTCACAAAGATTTCGTCGGCATCGATCGCGGCCCCCCGGGATTGAAAGTCGTGGGCCGCGATCTTTTCCCGCAGAAACCCGTAGCCTTGTTCAGGCCCGTAGCCGCGGAACGTGGCATCGGCGGCCATCTCGTCCACCCCGTGGTGAAACGCCGCGACACAGGCGGGCAGCAGCGCCCGGGTGACGTCGCCGATGCCAAGCTTGATGATCTGCCGGTCCGGATGGGCATCCTGAAATGTCGCCACCCGGCGGGCGATGTCCGAAAAGAGGTACGACTTCTGGAGTTTGAGGTAGTGTTCGTTGATGCGGATCATCAATGGCCCTTTCCCGTATTGGCGCGGTCCTTTTTCGATTCGGGCACTGCTCGGAGTGCCGTCGATACTAATTGGATACCGAAATCCTGTCAATCCCGGGAGTTGGCCGCCGCGACGGGGCGAATTCGATCTCCGGGCCGGGAGGTTTCCAATGGCTTTCCAATTCATAACCGAAATGCTAAACGTCGAGGGTAATGACCACCCCGACCGAACATCCCCACGGGTCCCTTGCGGCCCCCGCCGTCGAGCTGAGGCATCTGTTGATGGTGCTCGACGGGGATGCGCCCAAGGATTTCAGCAACGCCTTTGTCGCCGCGGACGGGCTTCGTCAACTCGTGTCCCGCCATCCGGCCCTGGCATCCCGAAACGCCGTATCGGTGATCGATCGGCTTCTGGGTTCGGCCATCCACACCGGGCAGCGTCGCGGCGCCTGGCTCCACGGGGTCCTGGCCGATACCCTCGGCATTCTTTTTTGCAGCACCCCGGACAATGACCTGGCCCGCGCGGCCATGGCGACCCTCACCGATCGGATCCATTCCGGCCGGGACGTGGTCAAGCGGGCCGTGGCCTCGGCCATGGGTACAATGAGCGCCGGCATCGCTTGTCGCAAGGCACCGGTACCGCCCTTTGCCGAGGCCATGCCGGCAGCCCTTGAGGACATCCTCGATCACCCGCCCGCTGCCCCGGCCAACGGATGGGCCTGGCACGGCCGGACGGCGGTCGGGCAACACGGAAACGGGGCCGCCACGGCGCTGAAGTTCGCGTTTACCCGCGAGGCGGCCCTGGGGCTTCATGCCGAGGCCCATTGGATGAACGCATTGCGGCAGGAGGCGGCCGCTTTCAGCCGGCCCCTCGTCCTTCCCCGGCCCCTGGACGGGGCGCGGGTGGTGCGCTTTGCCCGGCCGCCCATCCCGCTGCCGGCGGGCATGCCGGATAGCGGCGGTCCGTTCTACGGCCTTGCATTTCAAGCGCCTCCCGGCTATTTCGATTACCCCAATGCCGCGCCGCCGGACGGGTGCCTGGACCGTGACCGGCTCCTTGCCGCGATCGGCAACAGCGCCCGCCTCCTGGGGGAACTCACGGCCCGGGGG
>JBJKPT010000691.1:0-6435 GCA_046706045.1 Desulfobacterales bacterium | reverse complement strand
GGCCAGCAGGTCGTGGAGGCTCTGGGGGAGGTTGGGAAACCCGTGGTACTCGACGACCAGTTCCCGGACCCGGGCGAGGCGATCCCCGGTTTCCCGGATCACGTCGTTTTCGGCCCCTTCGATGTTGAGCTTCAGGAAATCGCCGGGGCCATCCAGGTACCGGCACAGGCGGACCACCCGGACGGAGGCGCTCTTATCCCGGCCATAGAGGGAACTGCCGTCGGAATGGTCGCTTCCGAAGAAGCGTTCGCCGTCCGTGGAAAAAAGCCCCGCGCGGACGATGGTGACATCGTCGATCCGGTTTTCTTCCAGGTACTTGTTCAACAGCACCAGCGACTCGGCGTCCGGCTCGAACACCGTCACCCGGGCTCGGGGGTATCGCTGCTTGATGAAGAGGGTGAAAAGACCGATGTGCCCGCCCCCGTCGATCACCACCGGGTCGGGCCGCTCGGCGCAAAACGCATAGATTTCCCGGCAGAAGATATCCTTTGCGGCCATGTAAAACGACAAAAGATCACGGCAATGGATCACCAGCCCCCGGTAATGAACGGCCCATCGGCCGAAGCGCTCGTTCCGGGCCCGCTCGCCGATATCGGAAAGATCCCGCCGGGCGCTCAGGTGCACCCAATCGGCATCGGTGCGATCCGTTGCCGCGGTGCCGGAGGGACCGGGGGCCGCGGCATCTGAAATCTCCGCGCCGGCGGCGCCCTGGATCCGATCCAGGATCGCCTCGAAGCAGCGGCCGAACTCGAACCGCGGAAACCGGGCCAGGGCGTTTTTCCGGTACCGGTCGTGATTTTCGAAAATTTCGGGAAGAACATCGCCGACGGCTTCCGGGCCGGATACCACCCGGCCGCACCCGGCCTCTTCCACCAGCGCCCGCATCCCGGGCAGATCGTTGCCGATCACCGGCACCCCGCAGCGGAGGCAATCGAACAATTTGCCGGAGGATCCTGCCGCCAGGCGGTAATTGATGTCGATCGGTTCGTAGAAGACCAGCCCGACGTCCACGGAGCGAAAAATCTCGTACTTCCGTTCGTGGCCCACGATGTCCGTGGACAGAAACACCCGTCCGGGCCGGGCCGCCACGATCGCTTCCAACTCGGCGCGAAAACCCGCCTTGGGAACCCATCCGTGCAAGACCAGGGCAACCGAGGAAGGCCAGGACGCGGCCGCCCGTGTGATCCGGTCCGCGGACAAGGCCGGCAGCAAGGTGCCGGTGACCAGGGCGATTCTCTTTTCCGCGGGAATCCCGAACCGCTTGTGGAAGAAATCGGTCCGGTCGGCGAGGGCGTCGCCCATGGCGCTGTTCGGCACCACGAGGACCCGGTCCCGGGCGATCCGGTTGAGCCGGGAGAAGGCATCGGCCCGTGCCTTGTCCTGGGTGATGGAAAAAAGGGCCTTGGCGGAAAGGGCGCGCTCGGTATCCTTGAACGGCCCTTCTCTCTCCTCGATCTCGAGGGAGTGGTAGACGAACGGCACGTGCCAGAGCATCGAGAGCAAGGCGGCCCGGTTCAACCCGCCCGGATCGTAGCCGATCAGCCACCGGTAGCCGGGTTGCCTCCGGCGATGAGCCTCGACAAAAGCGATGTCGGCCGCGGGCACGTGGACACCGTCCCAAAAGGCCATGGTCTCCTTCCGGGAATGCCGGGACGGCAGCACCTCGACGCGGATGTTCGGATCGGAAAGTCCGGGGTCGGCGATGCCCATTTGCTCGCAGGACGGATCGGCGCTCATGAGGATGTCCACCCGGAATCCCTTTCGGGCGAGATACTGGGCGGTATTCAGCACCGGCGCGCAAATGCCGATCCAGCCGTGGGCCGCGATCAGGGCCACGGCCGGTCGGTTCTCGGAAGCGGTGGACGGGCTCATGAAGACTTCATTCCTCTCACCTCAGCCGGACCCCTCAGACGGCCCGGGCGACGAACGCCGCATACCAGGTGTCCACAGCCGGCGGTGCATCGGTAAGCCAGGCATGGGCGGCAACCGGGGAAAAGCCGGAGTCGGCAAGAAAACATTCGATTTCCGGTGAAAACAGGTAGCGCAGCCGGTGGGTCTCCTCGATGTCGCGGCGTCGATCCGCGTCCTTCTCCCGGACCGCGAGGTGGTAGCCGACGTCGACGGTGTTCCGGTCGGGGCCCGGAAACGGTTCGCTCACGCGAAGCACCGAAACGCGGTCGTCGGAAAACCGGCGCACCCGCACCGCGGGCGGATCGCTTAAGACTCCCGGCCCGTACCAGCAATCGAAGACGAAGAGATGCCCCGTGGGCAGATGGGCCCGGGCGGTTTGAAGCATCGCCCGGATATCGGCGTCCGTGGTCTGATAGCTCACGACGTGAAACAGCGAGACCACGGCATCGAAGGATCGCTTGAGCCGGACGTTGCGAACATCGCCGGCGACAAACGCCGGTGCGGGCCCGCGGTCCACGGCCGTTGCCTTTTCCCGGGCACGGCCCACGGCCGTGACCGATCGATCGACCCCGATCACCCGGATCCCGCGCGCGGCCAGGCAAAGGGCATGGCTTCCCGTCCCGCAGCCCAGATCGAGCACCGTGCGGACCCGGGGCCCGTGGCGATCGAGGAGGCCGAGGAAGTAGTCGGCCTCCCCCTCATAGGGCTTGTCCCGGTAGAAGAGATCGTAGTACTCGGCGTAGGATTGAAAAATCGTCATGGGCTCAACACCACGCGCAGGGCCCGGGCGACCGCATGGATTTCCCCGCCGGTCAGGCCCGGGCCGCTGGGAAGGTAAAACCCGCGGCGGGCGAGGCCCTCGGAGACCGGGTGCCGATCTCCGGGAAACAACCCCATCCGCCGGAACACCGGCTGTTCGTGAATGGGCCAGAAAAACGGCCGGGTGCCGACACCCCGGTCGGCCAACCGGCCCATGATCTCTGCCGCGTCCGCGGCCGACGCGTCGTCCAGGACCAGGCCGACGACCCAGGGAAGGTTTTCGGCGTAGGGGGTGTTTTCCGCCTGCATCCGGAAGCCGGGGATTCCGGCCAGTTCCTCCCGGTAGCATCCGCCCATCCGGCGCTTGCGCGCGAGGGTTTCCTCAAGGCGTTCCAACTGGGCCACGCCGAGGGCCGCCTGGAGGTTCGTCATGCGGTAGTTCCAACCAAGGGTATCGTGAACGAATCGCTTCCCGGGCTGGAAACAGTGGTTGCGGAAACCGCGGCACCGTTCGGCGAGATCGGCGTCATCGGTCAACACCATCCCGCCCTCACCGGTGGTGACGTGCTTATTGGGATAAAAGCTCAGAACGCTCAGATCGCCGAAGCCTCCGCAGGGCCGGCCCCGCACGGTCTGTCCGATGGCCTCGGCGGCATCTTCGATCACGGCAAGCCCGTGCGTCCGGGCCAGGGCGCAGACGGCGTCCATGTCCACCGGCAGGCCGTAGATGTGAACGGCCATGACGGCCCGGGTCCGCGACGTGATCCGTTCCTTGATGCGCTCGACATCCATGTTCCAGGTATCCGGCGCGGCATCCACCAATACCGGCGTTGCGCCGGCCCGCACCACGGCCTGGGCGCAGGAGATGATGGTGAACGCCGGCAGGATCACCTCGTCGCCGGGACCGATGCCCAGGGCGGCGACGGCCACGTCCAGGGCCGCGGACCCGCTGGAGACCGCGACCCCGAAGGCGCGCCCGAACCGGGCGGCCGCGGCCGCTTCGAACCGTTCGACAAACGGTCCTTCCGAAGAAATCCAGCCGGTGTCGATGCACTCGGCCAGAAGCTCGCGTTCCCGCGCGCCCAATACCGGTCGATTAACGGGGATCATCGCGGTGCGCCTCGAAACGGATCTTGTCTTCGTTGCCGGCGTAGGGGCCCTGCTTGACCTCGATCATCTCCGTGTCTTCGAGCATTTTAAAATCGTGCCCGCCGGAGACCAAAAGGATCACGTCCCCCGTGGAAAGCTCCCGCGTGGAAAGAAACGACCGGTCTTCCCGGTAGAAATTGATCCGGACCTTCCCCCGGCGCACGAAAAGGGTCTCCTGGGTGTAGCGCACGTTCCGGGGCACGGGCCGGTGCATGTGGGCCTCGACGACATGCCCCTTGGGCCGGTTCATGTAGGCCAGCTGCTGGGACAGGCTGTTGGGGGTGAAAAATTCGATGCCCTCGGCATGAAAGCCGGCCCGGAGAATGATGGCGATCATCCGGTATTCGTCAAAGATTTCTTCCACGTCTGCTCGGTTCATTCCCTCGCCTTTTCGAGGCCGCGCCGGTCGTTGCCCCCCGAACGCATCGCGCCCCGGTCGATCGAACCCGATATTGCCGGAGCGCTTCTTCCGGCGGCGCCCATCCGCAAACGATCCTTTTCCGCGATCTCGGCCGGGGCCAAATCCGGCAGACGGTAGTCGAAATAGTCTTCCCGCCTCACCCAATCCAGAAGGCGGCGATCCTCGCGGGTCCGGGAGAGATGGAAACGGAATCCGTCGGCATGGGCCAGGGCGGTCCGAAACCGGATCAACCGCCGGTACCGGTCGTAAAGGGAAAGAGCGGGGGCGTCGGCCTCTTCCCAGACGGGACGCGGGGGCGCCTCGATCCCATCGGTCGTTCCGTTCCGCCGGATTCGGGTGTAGGCGTGGCATACCCCCTGGTAATAAAACCGCGCCTCGAAATAGGCGACCGTCAGCCGCGCGGCCGGGATGCGATGGGTGACGCGCGCGCCGGGCAGGTAGACGGCCGTCAACCCGGCGCTCTTCAATTTTTGCGCCAGGCCGGTCTCCCCGTCGCCCTGGAAGTGCTGCAGGCGTTTGGGGATGCAATCCGGGTGAAATCCCCCCAGCCGGATGCAGGTCGCTTTTCGGATGGCGAAATTCAGCCCCCAGACCGATTCGGGGTCGATGGGCCGCGCCCCGCCGCCAAGGTCCAGAAGGCTCAGGGACCCGCAAGTGATCCGGCCGTCTTCGATGGTCGAAAAGTCGGCGACCCAGGCGGGCGGTCTCCGCTCGAAGGCCGGGAGGCTGGGCCCGCCGACCAGGTGGACCCCCGGGTCCGAAAACCCGCCCAGGATGGCGGAAAGCCAGCCCGGGGCGGCCTCGATGTCGTCGTCGACATAGATGAGGATCTCGCCTTCGGCCTCCCGGAGCCCCCGGTGCCGGCCGGCCAGAAGCCCCGGCACGGGCTCGTGAAAATAACGGATGCAAACCCCGTCCCTTCGGGCGACGAGTTCCTCGGCCACCGTCCGGGTGGCATCGGTGGAGCCGTTGTCCACGATGAGGATTTCGAACCGGTGCGGGTCAAAATTCTGTCGTGCCAGCGAGCGTACCGTGTGCGGGAGCATGGCGGCCCGGTTTCGGGTTGGGACGATGATCGAGGCATCCGTCATGGCATTCACACAAACGGTATTGAAACGGGAAAACGATCGATGCCCCCCTCGGGCACCCCGGGAAGCCGGGACTTCAAACGACTTCGTCATGGATGGGATGCAAGATCGGTACCGATCCATCAGCGCGGTGATCCACGGGCACGGTCTCCCGCCCGCCGGGCCATCCGATGGCGGGACCGTTTACGGACGGCCCTGATCCAACGGACCCCGCAACGCCAGTGCTTCGGCGTTTTCGGGGTCGATCAAAAGGCTGTCCCGCAAAAATTCCAGGGCCTGGCCAACCGCCCCACGCTCCCGGGCCAGGCGTGCCAGCGCGTTCAGCCGGGCGGGATCCGATGGATTCTCGGACAGGGCCCGAAGGGCCTCCCGGGCCGGATCGCCAACGGTGCGGGCCGGTCCGCCGGACACGTCATCGCCGATGGCGGTCATGGTGGCGCCGGCGACGGCCAGCACCGTGCGCAGATCCGAAGGGGTCAGCTCCGATGCCCAGCCCCCGGCAACGCCTTTTCGGAAAAAGCCCTCCGGTTCCGCCGGCGTGGACCCGTGAATGCGGGCCAGTTCCCCCCGGATCGGGATCGCCGTCCCGCCGGTCCGCCGGGCCTCGGCCATGCGGTTTTCGGCAATCGCCGCCTCCATGGCCGGTCCCGGCCAGTCGAGATCCAGGAAGTCCCGGACCCGGGCCAAAGCCGGCAGGGGCGCCGCGCTCAACGCCTCGTAGCGGACTTCTATAAATTGACCGGCCGGAAATCGGCCCTGAGCGGCCCGCGCCGCCCGGACGTGCGCCACCCACATGCGCGCCGCGCCGGCGGCCTCTTTCGGCGCCCAGTGCCACCCCCAACCCTTGGAAGCGGCCAAAAGCGATGCCGTCACATCCCGGGCATCCCGGAGCATGTGGATCACCTTGGCGGCAGGCAGAAGGGTCCGGATCTCGTCGAGGAAAAGGGCATGGGACGGCGTCTTTTCCACGAAAAGGTGCCCGGGCGGCAGATCGACGATCATGGGCGCCGCAAGATCGGCGAGGTAACGTTTCAGGGCCGCCAGAAACCGGTCCTCGGTGAGATAGCCCGGCAGGCCCACGGGCCGGCCGCTGGTCTCGCTTTGCAT
>JBJKPT010000690.1:0-6541 GCA_046706045.1 Desulfobacterales bacterium | reverse complement strand
GTTCAACCGCCATCGGCAGAGCATCACGGGCCCCGTGATCAAATCGAAGGAGGAGCTGAAGGAGAGCATCCTGACCAACGAGCGGATGCGCGGCATCCTGGCCCAGCATGCCAGCAAGCGCGAGGTCAGCATCCACGAGGTGAACAAGGAGGCCGAGCAGTACATCGATGAAATCGCCGCCAAGTACAGCAACGCCGTCATTGCCGTGGGCGCCTTTGTGGTCCGGCTCTTTCTGCGGCTCATGTTCGACGGGATCTCGGTCAACAACGACATCCTCAACCAGATCAAGAGCGCGGCCCGCAAGGGCCCGCTGATCCTGGTCCCCTGCCACAAGAGCCACATCGACTATCTGATTCTCTCCTACCTCTTCTATATCAACAACATGCCTCCGCCCCACGTGGTGGCCGGGAAGAATCTCTTTTTCTGGCCCCTTGGCCCCCTTTTCAGGGCCGCCGGCGCCTTTTCCATCCGTCGATCCTTCAAGGGAGCGGTGCTCTACGCCAAGGTGTTCGCGGAATATATTCACAAGCTGCTGGAGGAGGGATTCAATATCGAACTCTTCATCGAGGGCGGCAGGAGCCGCACGGGAAAACTCGTCATGCCGCGGCTGGGTGTCCTGAGCATTCTCCTGAACGCGTACAAGAACAACGCCTGCGAGGACATGCATTTCGTTCCGATCTTCGTGGGCTACGACCGGGTCCCTGAAGAGATGTCCTACCTGCACGAAATCGAGGGCGGCAAAAAGGAACCCGAGAACCTGCGCCAGGTGATCCGGGCCAGAAAGGCGTTGGGAAAGAAGTACGGCCGAATTTATGTCCGCATCAGCGAACCGATTTCCCTCAAAACCCTGCTCGATGAACACGAGATCCGTCTCCAAGAGGCGCCCCAGAAGACGTTCAACAATTTGTGCCGCACCCTCGGCATCCAGTTCGCCCACGCCATTGACCGGGCCACGGTGGTGACGCCCCACGCCCTGGTGGCCTGCGCCGCCCTGCATTTCGCGGACAACCGGTTCACAAAGGCGCAGCTTCTGGCGCACATCCTAGGCCAGCATGCCGCCATCGCCGACACGCTAGTGATGAACCACATCCAGGCGGCCAAGCACGTGTTCAATATCTATCGCAACCGGAAGTTCATCGAGCAGATAACGCCCGAGAAGGAGGCCATCGACACCATGCCCCTCTTTCAGGTCATTGAGGGCAGGCGGCACAACCTCGAATACTACAAGAACAACTGCATATCGTTCTTCATACCGGCGGCCTTCACCGCCCTTTTGATCCTTGAAAAGGACGCCTTTCAGTTTTCATCGAGCGATTTCCCTGAAAATTATCGGTTTCTCCAGAACCTGTTCAAAAACGAATTTGCCTTCGACCCCGGTGAGGAGCAGGAAACCTATGTCCGAACGGCTCTGAAATCCTTCATCGACGAGGCCATCCTGATGCCCCACGCCACGCTGCCGGACACCTACAACCTGACCTCCGCCGGGTACCGGAAGATCGCGCTCTTCTCGAATTTGCTGAAGCCCTACATCGAGGCCTATTGGATCGTACTGAGTTTTCTAAAGGGCGTCTCTAAAAACGCCACCCCGGCCAAGGACCGGATGAAGAAGATTCAGGCCCTGGGCCAGCGTATGTACAAGGGAAAGGAAGTCGAGAGGCGGGAGGCACTGTCCAAAATCTACTTCGAGAACGCATTGGACTTCTTCAATTCCGAGGGCATCAAGGGCAGCGAGGACACGGAAAAGCTGACCCCTTACACCGAGAAATTACGGACCTATCTCCATGTGATGGTCCCATGAAGGCCCTGATCCTCGCAGCCGGCCTGGGAACCCGGCTGCGGCCCTACACCAGCTGGATCCCCAAGCCGCTGTTTACCATCAACGGCGAGACCCTCCTGGACCGGATCATTTTTCAGCTCCACCAGGCCGGGTGTTCGCATATCATGGTCAACACCCATCACCTCCATGAGCGGATCGAATCCCACCTCGCCCACCGCAGCTACCCGCTCCCTGTGGCGACCCGGTTCGAGCCCGTCATCCTCGGCACCGGCGGGGCCATCGGCAACCTGGCGGATTTCTGGGACACCCGCCCCTTCCTGGTCGTCAACAGCGATATCGTAACGGATATCGACCTGGGCCAGGTGCTCGCCTGTCACACGGCCCATGACGCGCCCGTCACGCTGGTGCTGGTGGACGACCCGGAATTCAACACCGTGGGGGTGGATGAAACGGGACGGATCACGGGCTTCGGGGCCCATGACGACCCGGGCGGCGTCAAACGGCTGACCTTCACGGGCATCCAGGTGATCGATCCCGGGATCCTTCCCCTTATCCCGAAGAACACCTTTGTCCACAGCATCGATATCTACCGCCAGCTCATCGCGGCTAAAACGCCCCCCCGGGCCCTCATCGCCGGCGGCGGCAACCGGTGGCGGGACATGGGCACCATCGATCGCTACCGCCGCACGAACCTGGAGGAAACCGCCGGGGCCGCCTTCACCAGGGCCTTCGGGGAAAGGCCGGCGCAGCCCTTTCACATCAGCCCCTTGAGGGGCGACGGCTCCGACCGCACCTGGTATCGACTCCAGTGGGAGGCCGGATGCAGCCTCGTCATGGTGGATCACGGCATTCACCTCCAGGCCGGGCCCACCGAGGTGGAGGCCTTCATCCACATCGGCGGCCACCTCTCCGGAAAGGGAGTTCCCGTCCCCAGGATTTACGGGTTCGATATCTTCTCCGGCATGGTGTTCCTGGAGGACCTGGGGGACACGCACCTCCAGAGCCATATCCGGACGCTTCGGGATCCGGAGGCGATCCTTTCGGCCTATCAGAGGGTCATCGATCTGCTGGTTGTCATGGAAACCGGCGGCCGGGAGGGCTTCGATCCGGCATGGACGTATCAGTCCGTCCGGTACGACCGGGAACTCGTCCTTGAAAAGGAATGCCGGTACTTCCTGGAAGCCTTCCTGAACGGGCATCTGGGGCTTTCCGTGTCCTACGACACCCTGCGGGCCGGCTTCGAGTACCTGGCCGAAGGAGCGATAGCCAACGGTCTGGAGGGCTTCCTCCACCGGGACTTCCAGTCCCGGAACATCATGGTCCACGGGGGCGGCTTTCATTTCATCGATTTCCAGGGGGGACGTCTCGGCCCGCTCCAGTACGATCTTGCCTCCCTCCTGATCGACCCCTACGTGGCGCTGCCGCCGGTCATGGGCGAAGCCCTCCTGGACTATGCCGTGGACCGGGTTCGATCGCGCACCGGCGTGGACCCGGCCCGATTCCGCCTCGGCTACCGCTTCTGCCGGGTCACCCGCAACCTGCAGATTCTCGGGGCCTTCGCCTATCTCAGCCGGGTGAAGAAAAAGCCCGCCTTTGCCGCCCACATCCCGGCGGCCCTGACCACCCTGCGGGAGGGATTGACCGCCCTGGACCCGGCGCCCCTGGCCCCGCTGATCGAGGTGCTGGCATCCATCCCCTCTTAACCTGCGTCCAACACTGGAGGTAAAGAATGTCGACGATCAACGTAATGGTAAACGGGCTGCCCGGAAATGTGGCCATAGCGGTGGCAGAGCAGGCCCTGGCCGATCAGCGCTTCCAGCTGGTTCCCTTTTCTCTGACCGGCCCAGAGATCGAGCAGCCGGAATGCCGGGTGACGGGGGTCACCGTCAAGCTGATTCGACCCGACACCCGGGAGCAGACCATCCCTTCCATCCAATCCGGATTCAAGGACATGATTTGCGTCGATTACACCCATCCCAGCGCCGTCAACGCCAATGCGGAATTCTATTGCCGGCACCGGCTTCCCTTTGTCATGGGCACGACGGGCGGGGACCGGGAGCGGCTGATGGAAACGGTCGGCGCCGCATCCCTGCCCGCGGTGATCGCCCCCAACATGGCCAAGCAGATCGTGGGATTCCAGGCCATCATGGAATATGCGGCCCGGGAATTTCCCGGAATTTTCTCCGGCTACTCCCTCGAGGTCCGGGAGAGCCACCAGCAGAGAAAGGCGGACACCAGCGGTACGGCCAAGGCGATGGTCCAGTATTTCAACCGGATGGGGGTTTCCTTTGCGCCGGAGGATATTCTCAAGGAGCGGAACCCGGAACGGCAACGGCGGCAATGGGGGATACCCGAGGCGCACCTCAAGGGGCACGCCTGGCACACCTACACGCTTGAATCGGCGGACCAGACCGTCACCTTCTCCTTTACCCACAACGTCAACGGAAGAAAAGTCTACGCCCTGGGGACCCTCGATGCCCTCGTGTTTCTGGAAAAAAAGATCCGGGAAAGGGGGCCCGCCAGGATCTATAGCATGATCGATGTCCTGAAAGGCAGGTAATCTGATGGGGGGATGGAAAGCGCGGCCTTTCGGACGGCATCGAAACGCCGCGCTTATTTACTACGGTCATGCGACCATCAGGCGAGGTCGAAGCGATCAAGGTTCATGACCTTGTCCCACGCCGCCACGAAGTCGTTCAGAAATTTCTCCCGGGAGTCCTCGCATCCATAGACTTCCGCCAAGGCCCGGAGTTGGGAATTCGAGCCGAAGACGAGGTCGACACGGGTGCCGGTCCACTTGAGTTCGCCCGTTTTCCGATCACGTCCCTCGAACACGCCTTCGTCTTCCGGGGTTGCCTTCCACACCGTGCGCATGTCGAGCAGATTCACGAAGAAGTCATTGGTGAGCGTCTCCGGCCGCCGGGTGAAGACGCCATGCCGCGACTGGCCGAAGTTGGCATTCAAGACGCGCATTCCGCCCAGGAGAACCGTCATCTCGGGAGCGGTCAGCGTCAGCAGTTGCGCCCGATCCACCAGCAGTTCCTCTGCCGGGACGGCGTATTGGGTTTTGAGGTAGTTTCGAAACCCGTCCGCAACCGGCTCGAGTACGGCGAATGACGCCCCATCGGTTTGCTCCTGCGAGGCATCCGTGCGCCCCGGCGCGAAGGCAACGTTCACATCGTGACCGGCATTCTTCGCGGCCTGCTCGACACCGGCGCATCCACCCAGGACAATCAGGTCGGCGAGCGACACCCTCTTCCCGCCTGACTGTGCGCCGTTGAATGCCTTTTGGATTCCCTCAAGGGCCTGCAGCACCGCCTTCAGTCGGGCCGGCTGGTTGACGGCCCAATCCTTCTGCGGTGAAAGGCGGATGCGCGCCCCGTTCGCACCGCCGCGCTTGTCGGAGCCGCGGAACGTAGCGGCCGACGCCCAGGCGGTGGAAACCAGTTCCGAGATCGAAAGATTCGAGGCAAGGATCCTGCCCTTCAGATCCGCGATGTCCTTCGCGTCGATCAGCTCATGATCGACGGCGGGCACCGGGTCCTGCCAGATGAGTTCCTCTGCCGGGACCTCCCGGCCGAGATAGCGCGAGCGGGGCCCCATATCACGGTGCGTCAACTTGAACCAGGCCCTGGCAAAGGCATCCGCGAACTCCTCGGGGTTTTGCTGGTAGCGCCGCGCGATCGGCTCGTAGATCGGGTCGAAGCGAAGGGAGAGGTCCGCCGTGGTCATCATGGGGGGGTGTCGTTTCGAAGGATCATGGGCATCCTCCACGGCCGCCGATGCGGCGCCCCCCTTGGGAACCCACTGATGCGCGCCGGCCGGGCTCTTGACCAGTTCCCACTCGTATTTGAACAGCACGTTCAGATATCCCATGTCCCACTTGGTCGGGTTCGGCTTCCAGGCGCCCTCGATGCCGCTGCCGATGGCGTCACCGCCCCTGCCGCTGCCGAAGCTGCTCTTCCAGCCGAGGCCCTGCTCTTCCATTCCCGCCGCTTCGGGCTCGGGGCCCACATGGGAGGCAGGGCCTGCGCCATGACATTTGCCGAAGGTGTGGCCGCCGGCGACGAGCGCGACGGTCTCTTCGTCGTTCATGGCCATGCGGCCGAAGGTCTCGCGGACGTCACGACCGGAGGCGACCGGATCCGGATTGCCGTTCGGACCTTCCGGGTTCACGTAAATCAGGCCCATCTGCACGGCGGCGAGGGGATTCTCGAGTTCCCGGCCACCGGAGTAGCGCTTGTCGCCAAGCCACTCGCTCTCGGCCCCCCAGTAAATGTCCTCTTCCGGCTCCCAGACGTCCTCGCGTCCGCCGCCGAAGCCGAAGGTCTTGAATCCCATCGACTCCAGCGCGCAGTTGCCGGCGAGGATCATGAGATCGGCCCAGGAGATCTTTCTGCCGTACTTCTGCTTGATCGGCCACAAGAGACGGCGCGCCTTGTCGAGGTTCACGTTGTCCGGCCAGCTGTTGAGGGGCGCGAAACGTTGGCTGCCGGACCCCGCCCCCCCGCGGCCGTCGCCCATGCGATAGGTGCCGGCGCTGTGCCACGCCATCCGGATGAAGAGCGGCCCGTAGTGGCCGTAATCGGCCGGCCACCAGTCCTGCGAGTCGGTCATCAGCCCATAGAGGTCCTTCTTCACGGCCCCCAGCTCCAGCTTCTTGAATTGCTCAGCGTAGTTGAATCCCTCGCCCAGAGGATTGCTCATCGGGGAGTTCTGGTGAAGGATCTTGAGGTTCAGCTGGTTCGGCCACCAGTCGCGGTT
>JBJKPT010000689.1:0-2114 GCA_046706045.1 Desulfobacterales bacterium | reverse complement strand
GGTCCGAATGCTGATGCCCAGCATCTCGGCAGCCTGGACCCGGTTGTAGTCGACCTCTTCCAGCGTCTTGGAAATCAGCTGCTCTTCCATGTCCCGGACGGACATGCCGACCCGGACCGGCACGGTGCCTTCTGCCGAGGGCAGGTCCTCCGGGTCGAGAAGCAGGTCCTCAACGGTGATCCGTCCCGTGGTGTTGATCAGCACCGCCCGTTCCATGACGTTTTCCAACTCCCGGATGTTTCCGGGCCATGCGTGTTGACGTAACCGTGCCATGGCGGAAGGGTCGATGCCGCGAATTTGACGCCCGTTTCGTTGGCAGAATTTGTTCAGAAAGTATCCGGCGAGCAATGCGATGTCGTTTCGCCGTTCTCGAAGGGGCGGCAGACGAAGTGGGATCACGTTGATCCGGTAATAAAGGTCCCGTCGAAAAGCACCCGAGGCCACCGCAGCTTTCAGATCGACGTTGCAGATGGCGATGACGCGGACGTGCACGGCCACGGGTTCGCGACCGCCCACACGTTCCACCGTGGCTTCTTGGAGCACCCGAAGCAGTTTGGCCTGGAGGGGCATGGCCATCTCGCTGATTTCATCCAAAAGCAGGGTACCGCCGTCGGCCAATTCGAACTTGCCCGGCTTTCGTGAAATGGCGCCGGTGAAGGCACCTTTTTCATGGCCGAAAAGCTCGCTTTCGGCCAGGGTCTCGGGCAGGGCCGCACAGTTCATGGCCACGAAGGGGCGGCCCGGATCGCCGCCGAGGCGGTGAATGTATCCGGCCATCAGTTCCTTTCCCGTGCCGCTTTCGCCCAGGATGAGGACGGTGGCGTTGCTGGCGGCGACCCGGCGGGCCAGATCGAGCTGGTGGGCCATCACGGGGTCCTCGGTGATGATCTCTTTGAACCGGCCGGCAGTGACCTGGGACGGAGCCACCGGCGCTTGCCGGCGAACGGCCATGGCCCGTTTGGCCGCCATTAGCAGATGGTCCGTTCCAACCGGTTTTAAAAGGTAGTCGCACGCACCGTTTTGCAGGGCCGAGACGGCGCTTTTCACGGAACCTTGACCAGTGGTCACGATAAACGGCGTTTCCGGCTGAAGGCGTTGGAGCGAGGCGAAAAAATCGCCGTTGACGGCACCGATGGGGCGCTCGTCGGTGATGACCAGGCCGTAAGTTTTTCTCTGGAGCCGATCCAGGCCGTCGGCGGCGGTGCGCACCACGTCGATCGCGATCCCGTCCTTTTCCATGGCCTCGAAAAACGAGGTGTCCATGGCGATATCGCCATCGATGAGAAGGATGCTCTGATGCGTATCGGTCATCTCCGATTTCCCGGTATCGTTTGCGGCCGCTGCGCCCCGGCCCAGGATTGCCTTGGCGACACGCCTTACGCCACGGAACAATCAAATCGCGTGCCACTGCCGAAGCCCATGGTGCAAAAGAGCCGAGAGCGATGAGATGATCAAATCTCCTTCAATGATATCAATTTGTTGAGATTTCACCCGATCGGAACTCCGGATATCGCCAGCCCCTGTCACGGCTCCGGCGCTGAGGGGGGGTAACGTCAATCCGCCGTAGCCGGTGTCAAGGTGTTGACAGAAGGATGCGAAAAGGAAATCGGAACACGAGGAATAGGGCGTGCAAACGTCACAGGGGCCACGAACCCGCAGGGCGCCGGTGAGGACAAGTTATGGCGTTTGATTTTTTCGACCAGGGTGGTGCGATTGAGGTGAAGGAGCTTCGCCGCACGATTTTTCACGCCGTTTGCCTTTTCCAGGGACTGGAGGATCAATGCCTTTTCGAATTCCGTAACCGCGGTATTCAGGCAAATGCCGTCTTCGGACAATTCGATGGTCGGCGCGATGACGCGCGAGTCGGAGTGTCGCATCCGGCTTGGCAGGTCGTCGGTCAGCACCGTCCCCTCGCCTTTCAGCACGACGATGCGTTCCATGAGGTTGCGAAGCTCGCGAATGTTTCCGGGCCAGTCATACCCGACCAGGATGTCCATCGCGGCTTCGGTGACGCCGTCGATCTGTCCGTTTTTCTCTTCGTTGAAATGCACGAGGAAATGTTGGATCAACAGTGGAATTTGGGTTTTGGGGTTCCCCATCGCCGGTACCTCCCG
>JBJKPT010000688.1:0-4196 GCA_046706045.1 Desulfobacterales bacterium | reverse complement strand
ATTGCGCATTTTCCCCCTAGAGGGTACAAAATTTCGGGCCGAAAATCCAGAACCGGGTTTGGCTTGAGACCGAATTCCAAATAATGATAGCGTGTTCCATTGCCTCCGTCTCTTGCCGCACCGGTTGATTCATCGGAGAGGCACGGGAATCCGGTCCCTTTACGCCAGCACGTTCCCCGAGAACAAGGCTATCATACGGCTACAATTTCTGTTCAAATGCGTCAAGGGCAGACTTGACCCCTTTACTTTATTAAAATGACATAAGTCAAGGAATCTTGGGGTGGGCTGCTCTATTTTTTGCAACAAATCATCGCCGGGTTTTTGGGGATGGCCGCCGATGGTGGCCCGGGAGTGGCTGCGAAACCCGCATAAACACGAAAAAGTACGCGTCTGGCTCGTTTTCTGATTCAAGGAAACCGCGAGAAATACCGATTTTATCGAAGAGGTCGCCCCTGGCCCCGAGGACACGTTGATCTTTCAATGCCATCGGCCGCGCCGAAAGCTGATGGTGTGGGGTTTTTTATGCAAAAGGCAGGATGGGTGCGAAGCGTGATTTTTTTACTGACCGCCGGGGTAGCCATGGGCGTTACGTTATCATTTGCCACCTATCTGGGTGTCGAGAGAACGGCCGGTGCAAACTTCTGCGGATCTTGTCATACCATGACACCTTTCGTGGCATCCTACCGAATGCATGTGCACGGCGGAGACAATCCTTTTGGAGTTAAAGCGGAGTGTACGGACTGTCACTTGCCTCACAATAACTTGCCTGACTACTTATTTGCCAAAGCGAGAACGGGCGTCAACGATATTTGGGTCGAAAGCTTTTATGACACATCGATGATCGATTGGTCGAAAAAATTAAAAAACCCAAGTTGCTTTGTCTATGATAGCGGATGCATGAAGTGCCACAGCAATTTACAGAATCAGACATTATCCAATCCAAGGGCTTTTTTACCTCACAGGGCATACTTTGCAAAAACGACAAATAAAACCTGCGTAGATTGCCACAGCAATATGGGACATAGATATCTGGCGGAATTTATTAAGAGATAGCGAGTGCGGCCCCAGGATCGGCACTTTTGCGTGAGCTCGACACGGGAGGAGGATTGGACTCAAGCTATTTCGTGGATCCAAATCGATCGCCCGACGCAGAAATTGCGCAAAAGGGCAATTTTGATGAACCTGCAAAAAGTCGTTTTTTGTATTTTGTTGTCATCCCGGCGAAAGCCGGGATCCAGTAAATTCAACACCTTCTGGATACCGGATCAGGCCCGGCATGACGGCTCGAGCGCTTGTTACGAAACCGTCAATTTTAGGATGGACATTCACGATGGAGGCTTGGATGAAAAAGGCGGCAATTTTCGGCGCGATGTTTTTCCTCGTCATTGTGGGCAGTTCCTCTTGGTGTATCGCCTTGGCATCCGATACGGATGCTTCCGCCAACATTCTGGCAAGCAGCTCGAGTTCAGCAAAAAACAACAAATATTTGCGCTATGCGAACTTGGCTTTCACCGAAAAAATGAAACTCGCAAAAGGCACGGGTATAACCGAAGAAGCGGCAAGTTGCATCACCTGCCACTCTGAAAAGACATCCGCCATCGTTCAGGATTGGTCAAAGAGCCTGATGGCCCATGCGGGTGTGAGTTGCATCGATTGCCACGGGGTATCAAAGGATAACCCTATGGCAACCCAGAACTGTCCCGGGGTGAAAGGGACCGACGTTTATGTGAGCGCCATGGTATCCCCCAAAACTTGCGCAAGATGTCATCCCAATGAGGTAGAGCAGTTTGAGGATAGCGGCCACGCGCGTGGTGCGATCCAGGCCGTTTCCCAAAAAGCAAATCAAGGATTGCTTGCCCATGAAGATATGGACACGCCTCAATTCAAAGACCCGGTATTTATGACCGGGTGTGGCCAGTGTCACGGCTCGGTCATTAAAATGGGAGCAGACCATATGCCCGTGGATGGCACCTGGCCCGTCCATGGTATCGGGATCGTCTATCCGGATGGCGGGGTGGGGAATTGTGTCGCCTGCCACCTCAACCATCGGTTTTCAATCGCGCAAGCCAGGAAGCCCGCCTCATGCGGTGCCTGTCATTTGGGACCGGATCATCCGGATATCGAGATTTATGAGAATTCCGTGCACGGCGTGCTGTTCGGAGCCCATGGCAAAGACTGGCACTGGGACAGCCCTCCGGGTGGGTGGCAACCGGCGGTTGATTATAGCGCTCCCGCCTGTGCCACCTGCCACATGAGCGGCATAAACGGGCTGCAGCCCACCCACAACGTGGATATGCGACTCAAGTGGAACCTTTGGGCGCCCGTTTCCAATGAACGAACAGGGGGCCACGAGACGGCGGCCGCGATCTACAGGAAGACCGGCAAGTTCACGGCGGGCAATCCTTTGGCCGGCAACCCGGTCGGCCCCAAAGCGGCCAGAAACGACATGCTCCAGGTTTGCACCGCCTGCCATTCGTCCGGGTTTGCAAACAACTATCTGCGCATGGCGGATAGGCAGATCGAGCTTTACAACCAATACGCTCACGCGGCGCTGGAAATGATCAACACGTTGGAAAAGAAGCGCCTGGTGATGAAGGATCCCTGGGCGGATCCCGCGCTCCGGACATACTATTACATCTGGCATCACGAAGGCAGAAGAATGCGCCAAGGCGCTGCGATGGAAGGCCCGGATTTCTCTCACTGGCATGGGGTATTTCAGCTTCAGCAATCCCTGAGAATCCTGAAAGTGATCTACAACCAGCGGATGAAAACGGGCAAAATCGACATGAACCAAATCGGCGGCGTGGGCATGGGCGAATAAAATGCCGTGAAGGATGGAGCGCTTAAGCCCAAGGGGTTTTGATTCGGGGCCGCCCATGGACGGGCGGCCCCGCTTCGTTTTTTACCTATTTTCGATGCCCCACCGCTCGATCACCTCTTTTGCCGCCCTGAAAGCATCGACGCCGGCCGGGACACCGCAATAGACCGCCGCCTGTAACAATACTTCCTGTATTTCCGTCTCATTTCCATCTCTTTTCCGGATCGAAAAGTTTCGGAAACGACGTATCCGGGGAAACAATGCGCTTTTCGTACGGAACGTTTCCAGGGTGGTGGAGGCGGCCCCCAACCGGTTGCCGATCCGGTGACGGGTCGTATCTTCTGATTCATCGGCTGTCGCGTTCGCGTCGAATCCAATGGACGGGAAAGGAGGGGCGCATGAAACTCAAGGGAAAAACCATCGGCATTCTCGTCGGTCCGGGATACGAGGATTTGGAATTCTGGGTGCCGTTCATGCGCTTGAAGGAAGAGGGCGCGAAGGTCCAGGTGATCGGCACACGGGCCGGAGAGACCCACGCCAGCAAAAGCGGAGGGCTGACCGCCACCAGCCGGCTCGCCGCCACAGACGTCACCGCCGGAGACCTGGATGCGCTCGTGGTCCCGGGCGGTTGGGCCCCGGACAAGCTTCGCCGGGATTCGGGGGTGCTCGCCCTGGTCCGAGAGATGCACGCCCGGGGCAAGATCATCGGGTTCATCTGTCATGCCGGATGGGTCGCGGCCAGTGCGGGCATCGTCGACGGCCGGCGGGTCACCGGCAGCACCGGGATCAAGGACGATATGGAAAACGCGGGGGCCGCATGGGTCGATGAACCCGCGTTTCGTGAGGAAAACCTGGTGTGGGGGCGGGTGGTGGCCGATATCCCGGATTTCTGCCGGGAACTCGTGAACGCACTTTCCTAACTTCCCATCGGCGGAGGTTTGTGACGGAGGGCTATCGTGACGACGCCTGAAGAATACGTGCCGACACCGGAAGAACACCGGGTCATGGCCTTGCTTGCCAAGGAGTGGGACCATTCCGGGCCGCCCGGCATCATGGATATCAGCGACCTTGTGGCGGCCGTGGACCTCGCTCCGAGCGAGACGTTGCAATCCCTGAGGACGTTGTTTGAATGCGGCCTGGTCGACATGAACCGGCTGAAGACCGCCGCGTTTCTGACCCCCGAGGGGTACGCGGCCGCGGAAGCTGCCCGGAAAGCCGGGTAGAGGGGATCGGGGGGCGCCGGGCGGGCCTTTGGGGCAGGTGTCAGGGCGGTGCCCAATGCCTGAAGGGCGCCCGGTGGCGGAATGTTGCGCAACATCCGTTAATGGGGATTCGGTGTCAATGAATGGACTCTCGATTCATATCATCGACGGCACGG